>JBARKD010000835.1:0-12999 GCA_049800615.1 Acidobacteriaceae bacterium
AAGTGGAGGGACCTGCTGTTTCTCAGCTACTACTAAAGCCCTATTTCGGGCCCAGGGTTTGCGGGAGCAACTCTGTCTTCTGATCCTGGACCGGGTTCAAGGTCATTGGATCGGTGAGGCTGAAGACCACGGTGGAATTTGCCGGGAGATTCGCCGACCAGTTCGTGCGCAGCCAGTGGGCGGTGACGACGCCGGCTCCGACGGCTGTGCCAACGACCGCGCCAACTCCGCCGCCGACGGCTGCCCCGATGATGGCTCCGCTACCCGCTCCCATGCCCAGCTCGGCCACTGTCCGCTTGCCGTGCTCGTTGGCGACGATGTTGCCCTCACCCTTGGTCCTGGTATCTGAACCGAGAGTGTCGATCACCTGAGCATGCAGATGATAGCGAGTGCCATCCGGCAAGACAAACTCGTCAGGCCGAAGGTGAATCACGGAGCCCCCATTCAGGCGATTGCCTGCTGTGGCGTAGATAACCCGGCCATGCAGTTCCGAGCCCACAGGGATGACAACTTTGCCGTTGCGCAAAATGTTCTCGGCGACCGTTCCCTTGAAAGGTGCATTAGGTTTAGAGGAAGCAGCGTCGATATCGTCCGAAATGCGCACCTTGAAAACGGTTCCTTCCGGTAAGGCGTTCGGTGGCGCCGGAACGGACGTGACGATGTCATCATCGAGATGGTCATTAAGACCGCGGCCACGAAGAGCCGCGCTACGCGACTTGGAGTCGTCCGCGGAAGGTGGCAGCGGGGTCTCGACAATGCCGGCGTCGGGATTGTTTTTGCTGACCGGAGGCTGAGCCTGAGCCGCTGGCGCGGGCGCGGGGATAGCAGCAGCCGGAGGAGTCGCCGGCGCCTGCTGCGATGTAGTGATGTCGTCCGCAGGTGGGGCCGAAACACCTTCATAAGGATTTGGCTTGGCTTGCGCGAGAAGCAACGGGGAACTGAGAACAAGAGTGGCCGCAGCGGCCAGAGAAATCGGGATCTTTTTCATAGCTGGTCCTTGAATGACGCCCTAGGAATGATGCCCTAACCACGGTTAGATGCACTCATAGTGCACCAATAGATTAGTTCAAGCGTACGCCTCAAAGCCCTGTGAGCGGAAGAAAGAACCACGGCGGTAACATGCCAAGTTGCATTTACAAACACTAGAACACGCTTTGCTAGAATTTGCTTTGGCGTCCGTATGGGAAATTTTGTCAGCATGATCGGCGGCGCCGATGGAAAAGCAATTGCCGTGGACCGCCGAATCCCTCTCAAAGTTCGCTTAAGGCACCAGATCACAAGGAGTGATATGACCGAGATTGTTGCCGTTCACGCGCGCGAGATTTTGGATTCCCGAGGGAATCCGACAGTAGAAGCGGATGTGCTTCTCGCGAGCGGAGCCATGGGCCGGGCGGCAGTGCCCAGCGGAGCCTCTACCGGCGAGCACGAGGCGGTGGAATTAAGGGACGGCGACAAGACGCACTACCTGGGCAAGGGTGTGCTGCAAGCCGTAGAGAATGTCGAGAGCGTGCTTGCTCCGGAGCTGACGGGCATGGATGCAGCCAACCAGCGCCTGATTGATGCCACGATGATCGCGCTCGACGGCACGGAGAACAAGAGGAAGCTGGGCGCCAATGCCATCCTGGCGGTTTCCATGGCCTGCGCGCGCGCTGCAGCCAACGCCTTGCAGATTCCGCTTTACCGTTACCTGGGCGGGGTGAATGCCTCTCTGCTGCCGGTTCCGATGATGAATATCATCAACGGCGGCGCGCATGCCGACAACAATGTGGACTTTCAGGAGTTCATGGTGATGCCGGTGGGCGCGGAGAGCTTCAGCGATGCGCTGCGCTGGGGGGTCGAGGTCTTTCACAACCTGAAAGGCGTGCTGAAGAAAAAAGGGTACGGCACCGCGGTGGGTGATGAGGGCGGATTTGCGCCTTCGCTCAAATCGAATGTAGAGGCCATCGAGGTAATCCTCGAAGCTATCGGACTGGCGGGATACAAGGCGGGAGAAGAGATCGCGCTCGCGCTCGATCCGGCAGCAAGCGAGTTCTTCGATAAGGAAAAGGGACGCTACGTTTTCAAGAAGAGCGACAAGAGCGAGAAAACCAGCGAAGAGATGACGCGCTTCTGGGAAAGCTGGGTCAAGCAGTATCCCATCATTTCGCTCGAAGACGGGCTGGGCGAGGACGATTGGGAAGGTTGGAAGTTCCTGACGCGCGAGCTGGGCGACAAGATCCAATTGGTGGGCGATGACCTGTTCGTGACGAACACCGAACGTCTTCAGCGAGGCATTGAAGAGGACGTGGGCAATTCGATCCTGATCAAGGTGAATCAGATCGGGACGATCAGCGAAACCTTCGAGGCCATTGCTCTGGCTCGCCGTTACGGGTATACCTCCGTCATTTCACACCGCAGCGGCGAAACCGAAGACAGCTTCATCGCCGATCTGGCCGTGGCGTCGGGTGCAGGGCAAATCAAGACCGGCTCGGCTTCACGCACAGATCGCATCGCCAAATACAACCAGCTCTTGCGCATCGAGGAGGAACTGGGCCAGGGTGCGGAGTTCCTGGGCCGCGAAGCGATCAACGCCGGAGAATAAGCCCTTGACCCCGGTTGTGCTTGTGATTTTGGCCGGGTGGGGCTTTCGCGCGGTGCGCTCCGCGAACGCCGTGGCCCTGGCCCGGAAGCCTACGTACGACAAGCTGTTAGCGGAATTTCCTAATGGGCTGCTACATGCTTCCGACCACTACGTCGGCTTGCCGGATGGGCAGATGGGCAACAGCGAAGTGGGCCACCTGAACATTGGCTCGGGACGCGTGGTGCACATGGACATCACGCGCATCGATGACCTCATTCGTACAGGTGAATTCTTCCAACATCCTGTAGTCGTCGAAGCCATGAAGGATGCTGGAGCAAGGGGACGAGCCCTGCATCTGATGGGCCTGGTCTCGGATGGTGGTGTGCATTCCCAGCAGGAACACCTCTACGCGTTGCTGCGAGCGGCGAAGCAACACGGATTGGAGCGTGTGTTGGTTCACGTTTTTCTGGATGGCCGCGACACGCTTCCCACGAGTGGCGTGGATTACCTCAAAAAACTGCAAGCAAAGGTCGAAGAAATCGGCGTGGGCAGGATTGCCAGCGTGGGCGGCCGCTACTATGCCATGGACCGTGACCGGCGATGGGAACGGGTTAAAAAAGCGTTTGACGCCATGGTGGGGAAGACAGAGGGGGGCGCTTACAGCGATCCCGTGGCACGGGTCAAAGAGTGCTACCACAACGGAGTCACGGACGAATTTGTAGAGCCGTTCGTGGTGGTGGATGTTCAAGGCCAACCGCAGGGCCCGGTGCGCGATGAGGATGTATGCATTTGCTTCAACTATCGGGCCGATCGGGTGCGACAGATTACCCGGGTGCTGGCGTGCAACAGCGGCCTGACGAAAGACGACGGCAGGAGCCTGCCCGGGGCAGACGACCTGGATCAGGTTATTCCGCGGTCCGAGGTACCGAAGCGTCTGCACTACGTGTGCATGACGCAGTATGACAAGCAATTCACTCTGCCGATGGTGATTCTTCCCGAATCCATGGAGAATCTGCTGGCCGATATGCTGGCGCAGGCGAATTTGCGCAACCTTCGCATTGCTGAGACGGAGAAGTACGCCCATGTGACTTACTTCTTCAATGGCGGGATCGAAAAGCCGTTTGCCGGGGAGGACCGGTTGTTGGTGCCATCGCAGAAGGTAGCGACCTACGATCTGGCGCCGGAAATGAGTGCGGCCGGAATTTCGGATGCAGTGATCAAGGCAATTGGCGATCCGGCCTTCAACCTGATGGTGGTGAATTTTGCCAATGCCGATATGGTTGGACACTCGGGCAAGCTGGACGCGACGGTCCGGGGAGTGGAGACCGTGGATGGCTGCCTGGGCCGCATCTACCAGGAACTCAAGCAAAGAGGTGGTTCTATGCTGATCACCGCGGATCATGGCAATGCTGAGTTGATGATCGACCCGGTGACCGGCGGTCCGCACACGGCGCATACCACGAACCCCGTACCCGTGATTCTGGTCAGCAGCGATGCGGACAAATTCCGGCTGCGCGTGGGGGCGTCTCTGCGCGATATCTCTCCCACGCTTTTGAGCATGCTGGGCCTGGAAAAACCTGGACGCATGACCGGCGCCGATTTACGCGTAGAAATTTAGCGGAATTAGTAGTTACAATGCGAGCCGTACCCTAGTGGAGTGCTTCGGAAATGACATGATTTTGTTGGATTAACGTACGGGCTAAAGCCCGTACCCTTCAAAAACGGTTAAACACCCATCTGTGTGACGCACTACACTAGCATCGCAGAGTTAAAAGGATCGGCCAGGAGGAACGATGTCAACCAAGTTCGAGATCACCAAGCTGAAGGACGGCGAATATCACTTCCATCTCCGGGCCGCCAATGGCCAGATCATCCTTTCCAGCCAGAGGTACAAAGAGCTGTCCTCGGCTAAGGACGGGATTGCATCGGTCAAGAAGAACGCCGCTAACGACAAACGCTACCAACGTAAGGAAGCGCACAACGGCGAGCCCATGTTCAACCTTAAGGCAGGGAACCATCAGGTGATCGGCACCAGCCAGATGTACTCATCCGTCGAGTCCCGGGAAGAGGGGATCGAGGCTGTCAAGAGAGATGCCGCGGAAGCTTCGGTCGAAGTTGTAGTTGCTACTGCGTAGCAGGCGAGTGCCGGATGAGCCCAAGGTCAATGGGTGGCGAACCAGGCAATCGCGCTCATCAGCAGGACCGCTGCGAGCAGCAATGCTTGACCGTCCTCCAGTGGGACTTGATCAGCCATTGCAGAATTATGGCATGTGAAGGGGCTGTAAACAGGCCCTTGTGCACAATTTTTTTGGCAACGGTTGAGATTGTTGATGCGGGCACAGGCATGAGAAGGATGTTTTAGGGCACGCCTGCCAGCTGCTTTTCTGCCTGCTCCATCAGTTTGCGAAACACATCGACCGCCGGGACACTGGGGGATTCGAGCGCATCCTTCGCTTGATAGCGCCAGACGGGCGCATTGTTGAGCACATTTTCACGCTTGCCGCGGTAGATGGCAAACGTGTCGTCTCGTGCCCCTACTTCCAACTGCGGAGCGGGGTCAGATGCTTGAGAATTTGTGGGATCGCCGGCCATGGGGGGACTTCCCTGGCTGCCGCCGGCGCGAATGCCCGAGTCTGTTGGCTGAAGAATCCCGTGGCGATTGTTGTTGGGAATTCCGCCAATCGTTTCCTCTGCTATCTTTTCGTGGCCCTTGCGTAAGCAAATCACCAGGTCGGCGGTAGAAACATCATTCGCCATGGTGAAACGCCCCCACTTCATCAGGGCCTTCTCCACATCCTCGCGAGCGATGTAGTTTGCGTTGGGATCGTTGATGACGACGCCGGCGCTGGGATCGATCAGCACCAATACGGTTTGTGCTTTGACGACGTCGGCTGGCAGGACCGGCTTCTTTTTGCCGGAGGCGACACAGCACGTCAGTAAAAGGAAGGCGAAAAGGAAAGCAGCAAGACGTTTCGGGTAGCCCACTGGCCACCTCCGGATTGCAAGCCAAGTGTACTGCGTCTTGCGTCCGCCGGCTGAGCATTGAATCGTTTACTTGTTTCCGGCTGCCAGTGGCTGTTTTTTCTGCTCAAAGTCCGCGAACTTCTTATCGAGAGCCTGGCCGACGCTGGAATCGACCTTATAGGTTCCGTCCACGAGGCTTGATTTTGCGTAGAAATCGGTTTTGTTCTTGCGCACGTCGAGAGTCTGCGTGCCGGCATCGCCGGTCAGTTTGGCGGTGGCCACGGGCGTACCATGGGCAAACTGGGCAGGCGCATCGCTCGCCGCGAGGTCCATTTTTGCGCCGCTTACTGTGCGAACCAACTCGTTCACCGCGTCGCTATCGGCCGCCGCGGAGGAAGGCTTGAGGATCTGCCAGCCGTCCTTGGTCCGGTCGAATTCGATCGTTCTACCCTTCTGCAGCAACGCTACGCGGCTCACCTTGTCCGGGTTGAGGGATATCAGGGTTTTGTCACGAAGATCGTTCAGCCCTTTGTTCAGGCTGCTCTTGTTATAACTGGCGACGGCGAAGACCTTGGGTTCGGAAGCAAGGGCGGCATAGGCGTCCCCCCCAGCGGGGGTATCGTCGCCAATCAGCAGCCGTCGCGTACCCTTGCCTTTTTGCGTTATGTCGAGCTCAACCGCGGGTGCGTCCAGCCCGTATTGCTTGCGATCAGCGGCTTTTTCCTCGACGACTCGATCTCCATTGAGAACGGACAGGCTCGCGAGCATGGCCGTCACCGCATCCTGATCGGCCGGATAAGGCTTGGGTTCGCTAATCTCCCACTTACCGGAGTCCGTTTTCTTAAGGGAGACCGGCTCGGCGCCTTTGCTCTTGATCTCTAGCGCAGTCACGTCGGGCGCACTGATTCTGAGAACTACCGGGGTCGCATTGCTGGAAAGGGCGGCGGTATCTTCCGCTGGTTTGCGGTGCTGCGACCAGTAAAGAACGCCGGTCAATGCGGCGAGAACAACCACCGCAATTGTCAGGCCACGGGAATTCATCGTCTCTTCCACCACACGAGGGTGCCCGCGGCCACGACCAACAGGGGCAGCACGAACTGGCTGGTGGCACGAACCAGCACCAGTTGGGCCCTGGTCATGGTGATGCGGCGGTCGTCCTGCGCCTTGGGCCGGATCGAGATCAGATCTTCGTCCGATGCAAGCCAGTTGATCATGTTCAAGGCAAGGTCGCCGTTGCCATTGAAACCGAGAAAGCGGTTGGCGGCCCAGGAGGAACTGCCGGCCACAACGAAACGGCCCTCGGAGTTTGGCTTGCCCGTGCTGTAGGTACCCGCAGCAGCGATGGTCAGCGGCCCCTTCTTGTTGTTGGGATCAGCGACACTTACTTCCGCGGAACTGAGGTTGGAGGTGGCCAGGCTGCTGCTGGAGGAGTCAAAGAGCTTGTCGACCGTGGTCTTGCCGGTGCTCTTGATCTGCAAGGATCGGGAAAGCGGGAAGCCGACGGCGCTGCCACGCATCTGGGCGACAATGGGTTGGCTGGAATAGGTACTGACGAGCGCAACCTGGGGGCCGAGACCTGCAATCTGCCCGATGGGGTTCAGGTCGAGAATCATATCCTTGTCCGGGGTGACGCCCCAGCTCACCAGCAGCGCAACCAGGGCGTCATTGGGAGCGATTTGCGAGCGCCCGAACTGCATCGGCGGGTCGAGCATGAAGAGGGTGCGGCCGCCATTCTCGACGTAGCTTTGAATGGCGTTGACTTCAGGCTGCTGATAGTCGTGGGTGGGACCAGCGAGGACCAAAGCCGTGCAGTCGGAAGGCACCTCTGCCTTTTGCAGCAGATCAACGGACTTCGATTGATACTCATCCCGGGTCAACAGATCCTTGAATTGGGACAATCCATCCCGCTCGCTGTCGTCGATGGCATGCTCTCCACTGCCGGTGACAAAGCAAATCGTCCTGGTGGTGCCCTTGAGGTCGCGGATGAAGGCTCCGGTGATGCCCTCTTCCGTCATGCTCTTGGCAGTCTCTTTTTTAGCGCCAATGGTGATGACCGCGGTGCCGAAGTCGCGGATATTGGCTTCACGCGCCAACTGCGGCTGCTTATCCGGGTCCACATAGTCCACGTGGATTCTGGGAGAAAGGCTCGCGTATTCGTCCAGCAGGTCCTTGCCTTCGCGAAAGCGCGTGCTCTGATTGAAGTAGGTGATGGTCGCGTTCTGCTTGAGCCCACCGATGATCTTCCTGGTCTCGTCAGAAAGGCTGTAGCGTTTGTTGGAAGTAGTATCGAGGGACTTGCTGTAGCGATCGGCCAGCATATTGGCGATCACGACAATCGCGATCACCACCAGAATGTACAGCGCCGCGTAGGCTCCGTATTTTGTTTGTCGCGCTTTCAGCCACGGACTCGCCATCAGGCCCTCCAGCGCAGCGATTCCATCGAGCGCGCCGTGAAGAAGAGGCCGAGGAAAATACCGCTGAGATAAAAGATGACGTCTTTCGCCTCGATCACGCCGCGGGCGAAAGAATCGAAGTGGGTGATGACCGAGAGATAGCTGAGCACGCGCGCCCAGGCTGCGGTTTCATAGCCGCTGGTCCACTCCAACACCCAGAGCAGAAGGCAAACGCCAAATGTAGCGGCGCCGGCGATAATTTGATTTTTCGTCAAGGTGGAAATGAACGTGCCCAGCGCGAGCAAAGTACCGGCCTGCAGCAGGAGCCCGAGATAGCCGACAGCCAGCGGCTTCCAGTCCGGGTGTCCATAGCGGAAGAGGAAAGCAAAGTTGAGGGCGGTGAAGAGGAGCAAGCAGGCATAGAGAATCATGGCCGCCAGCCACTTGCCCAGGATGACTTCGATGTCACGCACCGGCGAGGTGGCCAGCAGCTCGATGGTGCCGGAACGTTTTTCCTCGGCGAAGAGACGCATGGTGATCATGGGTATGAAGAAGAGCCCGACCACGCTAACGTTGGAGAGAAGCGGCCGGATGATCTGCTCATTGATGTTCATGGGGACGGACTGGCCGCGCATCTGCATTTCCATTCCCTCAATCACGAAGTAACCAAGCGCGTTCCAGAAGAAGAAGCCGAAGATCAACGCGAACATGGTCAACAACAGATAAGCGATCGGAGATACGAAGTAGCTGCGCAGCTCCTTGGCGCAGATGGTCCAGGTATTTCTCATATCTGCACTTTCTCGGGTTCGGCAGCCGGCGGGGTTCCGGTGAGCTGAAGGAAGATTTCTTCCAGGCTTCTTGCGGTGGGCCGGAGTTCATTGAGATCCCAACCCGCGGCAACGACGGTGCGAGCCAGGTCACCCCGGACCAGCTGTCCCTTTTGACTCTGCACTTCGAACACCAAACCCGCCCCTTGGCCATCGTGCGATTGAACGCGGCTCACGCCGGGAATGGATTCGAGTTTTTGTTGCACCACGGCGGCGTCTGGCTGTCCGGCTATTTCGAGCAAAAGGGATTCGTCGCCCCGGGTCCGAGACTGCAGGTTGCGGACGGAATCCGTCGCCACCAACTTGCCCTTGTCGATGATGATGACCTGCTCACAAATCTGCTCGACTTCGGGCAGGATGTGGGTGCTTAGAATAATGGTGTGATCGCCGGCCAGGCTTTTAATCAGGTCGCGGGTTTCGTTGATCTGCTTGGGGTCGAGTCCGGCTGTAGGTTCATCGAGAATTAAAACTTCCGGGTTGTGAATGATAGCCTGCGCCAAGCCAACTCTTTGGCGATAACCTTTGGATAGCTTGCCCAGAAGCTTGTTCTTCACATCGGAGACGAAGCAGCGTTGACAGACGTAGTCGATACGTTGTTCGAGCTCTGCGCTCGAAAGACCCTTCAGCCTGCCGACAAAGCGCAAATATTCGCCCGTTTCCATTTCCGGATAGAGCGGTGGATTTTCCGGCAGGTAGCCGATGCGCTTTTTGACCTCGAGAGGCTGTTCGAGAACATCGAATCCAGCAACTGAAGCGCTTCCCGAGGATGGGGAAAGGAAGCAGGTGAGGATGCGCATGGTGGTTGTCTTCCCTGCGCCATTGGGGCCGAGGAATCCAACGATCTGGCCCCTGTCCACAGAGAAGGAGATTTGATCTACAGCAACGGCGCGAGCGTACCTTTTTGTAAGGTCTTTGACTATGATCATCGCTGACAAGGCATTTGACGTTAATAACGACCAATCGTGATCGACGGGCTTGCGCAAGGACGGCCAAGCACGCGAACACAAACAACATCGTAAAAAGGATACTCCGCCGATGTCAATGCGGGCGGCAGAAGTCTGAGGGAGCGGAGTCTATCAGAAATTCGAATCAATTTCTCTGCGCGCCGCATCATGGACGTGGATGAGCGCAGCAGCTGCCACTCTGCCCCAGGATGATCGCGACTGGAAGCCCAAGACCAATCCATGGCTGATTGCCTTTGTCGTGTCGCTGGCGGCGTTCATGGAAGTGCTGGATACCAGCATTGCCAATGTGGCGCTGCCTCACATCGCCGGGAATCTCGGCGCCAGCCAGGATCAAAGCACATGGGTGTTGACGTCGTACCTGGTTTCGAATGCGATCGTTCTGCCCATTAGCGGCTGGCTGGTGAGCCTCTTCGGCCGCAAGCGATTCTTCATGACTTGCATCGTGATCTTCACGATCAGCTCTCTGGCGTGCGGGATCGCGCCGAGCCTGGGGCTTTTGTTGATTGCGCGCGTGGTTCAAGGCGGGGGCGGAGGCGGGTTGCAGCCGATGGCGCAGGCGATCCTGGCGGACACGTTCCCGCCACGGCTCCGCGGGCTGGCATTTTCGCTCTATGGTGTGACGGCGATCTTTGCCCCTTCGATCGGTCCCACCCTGGGCGGCTGGATCACGGATAACTATTCCTGGCGTTGGATCTTCCTCATGAATCTGCCGGTGGGCATCATGGCAATCATTCTGGTGTACCAGTTAGTGGAAGATCCGCCCTATTTAACCCGCGCACGGCTGCAGGGCAAGCGGTCGCAACTGGACTATATCGGCTTCTCGCTGCTGGCGCTGGGAGTGGGCGCCTAGCAGATCCTGCTGGACAAAGGGCAGGAGGACGACTGGTTCGGTTCTCACTTTATCGTCACCCTGATTGTGATTTCCAGTGTGTCCCTCTTTCTGCTGGTGGTATGGGAGCTGTATCAGAAGAACCCCATTGTCGATGTACGTCTGTTTGGGCACTTCAATTTCGCAACCACCAGCATGATGATGTTTGTCGTGGGCGGAATGTCGTTTGCCACCACCGTGCTGGTGCCGCAGTTTCTGCAGGCCAACATGGGGTATACCGCGGAATCGGCCGGTATGGTTCTTTCGGCGGCGGGATTTGTTTTGCTGGGGGCATTGCCGTTTATCGGCGTCCTGACGGGCCGGTTTCAGAGCCGATATCTGATCGCAACGGGATGGCTCTTGTTGACGTTCAGCATGTTTATTTCAACGCAGCGGATCGATCTGCTGATCAGCTTCAGCTCGGCGACATGGCTGCGCATCGCGCAATACGCGCCTCTGGGCCTTGTCTTTATCCCCACCACGGCAGCGGCGTACTACGGCATGCCCAAGGAGAAAAGCAATGCGGTGGCGGGGCTGGTGAACTTTATGCGCAACATTGGGGCCAGCGTAGGCACTTCCGCAGTGACCACCGTACTGGCGCGGAGGAATCAGTTCCACCAGGAAAGGCTGGGCAGCTATCTGACTCCAGGCAATCTCACGTTCCAGAGCACGGTTAATGGATTGACGCACCAGTTGCAGCAGAGGGGCATGAGCGCCCATGACGCGGTCGGGGGCGCCTACGGGCGGGTCTATCAGGATTTGCTTAACCAGGCGTCAACGCTGTCCTATATTGACACTTTCTGGCTGCTCACTGTGGCCGCAGGCCTAATGTTCTGCCTGGCATTTTTCCTGCAGGGAAATGATCCGCGGTCGGCAGAGAAGGTCGTTGCTCACTAGTGGCAGGTGTTAGGCTGCGAACATGGAGCCTACCGCAGGAGCGGTCCTGGATGCTCATGGCATGCTGGGGGTTGCGCTGGAGCAAGCACGCATAGGACTGGCCGAGGGTGGCGTGCCTGTGGGCGGAGCGATCTTTCGCAACGACGGTTTGCTGCTCGGAGCGGGCCATAATCGGCTGGTGCAGGAAGGTAACGGCTCGCTGCACGGAGAGACCGACGCCTTCCGGGCTGCCGGCCGGCGGCCTAATTGGCGCGACACGATCCTGGTGACCACACTTGCTCCTTGCTGGTACTGCAGCGGGCTGATCTATCAGTTTCGCTTTGCCCAAGTCATCCTTGGGGAGAGCGTGAACGCGCAGGGTGGTATGCAATGGCTTCGCGCGCAGGGCATCGATATTGTGGACCTTCATTCGCAGGAATGCATCGACCTGGTGGCTGAGTTCCAGGGCAAGCATCCTGATCTGTGGAAGGAATGCATCGGCGAATTGTGATGCCGGAGGCAGCGTGAGCCATGGAGCAGCATAAGGAAACAATGCGTGCCACGTGGATGGCGGGCGATTTTGGCAGGATCGCCGAATATTCCGCCAGGGACGCGGAGTTGTTTGTCGACCGGCTGGGCATCACGCCGGGAATGCGGGTGCTGGATGTCGCCTGTGGCACCGGCAATACGGCCATTCCCGCTGCTCGCAAAGGGGCGGTGGTCATCGGAGTGGACATCGCAAACAACCTGCTGCGCCAAGCGCGCCATAGGGCTACGGCGCAGGAGCTGCAGATCGAATTCGAGGAAGGGGATGCGGAAGAGCTGTCATTTCCCGATGCGGAATTCGAACTGGTCATGAGCATGTTCGGAGCGATGTTTGCTCCGGATCCAGAACGGGTCGCTTTCGAGCTGACCCGGGTGTGCCGGCGCGGAGGCAGAATCGCCATGGCCAATTGGACGCCGGAGGGTTTTACGGGCAAGATGTTTCGCCTGACCAGCCGCTATGTGGCGCCTCCACCAGAAATACCGGCGCCGGTGCTTTGGGGAGATCAAGCGGTAGCCCTATTGAGACTGAGCTCCGACGGAATGAAGGTCGAAACCAAGCGCCGGAAAATTCTGTTCGACTATCCGTATCCCCCACGAGACGTGGTGGAATTCTTTCGCGAACATTTCGGGCCGACCAAGGTCGCGTTTTCGCGCCTCGGCCCGGACGAGCAAACGGCGTTGCGTGACGACCTGGAAAAGCTGTGGTCTGAGAACAACCTGGCGAGCGGAAAGACGCTGATCGAAAATGAGTACCTGGAAGTGATCGGCACACGGTCGTAGTTGGTACTCTTTCAGCGGGCACCCACACAGAACATCCCGCGACGGCTGCACAGATGAGCAACCTGAACAGTCCCAATAGGGACGGCTGAGGATCAGTCTTGTCCAAATTAAGTTTTTAAAGAGTAGGCGGAGAGGCTGCTAGGTTGAGTTTGGGGTTTCTTCCAGGAAAAACCAATCTCAAGCCGAGGAGCTTTCCGCCATGAGTGGAGTATGCAGTATT
>JBARKD010000836.1:0-1986 GCA_049800615.1 Acidobacteriaceae bacterium
GTTAATCACCGCGACCGGTATTTCGCTCGGTATGTGGACCACGCTCATGCTGCGCAGGATTCCGCCCGGCCAGGAACTGGAAGCCATCGCGCAGTAACGCTAAGCAGCAGGCTGGGCGAAAGAAGAAGCGAAAGCCGGTCGGCCAGGACCATAGGACCCCTGCAATGTCGATGTTCCGCAATGCGGAATTACCGCCCTTCTTCGCTTTTCTGCTCCAGCGCGCAGTCCCCGGGCTTGCCAGTTCCGTAAAGCGGAATTTAGCATGGCGTCCGAAGATGGGAAACCGGATGACTGCCATGCCAACAACCTCGGCCGATCGTAAGGGCGACCGCAACGAATCGCAGACGGTACTGCGCGCCTGTGAGGTTCTGAAAGCATTTCGTGACCCGGGCGAAGAACTTGTGCTGGCCGACGTTGTACATCGTACGCAGCTGCCTAAGACCACCGCTTTCCGGCTGCTGCGTACACTCATTCACGGCGATCTCCTGGAACGTTCCGGCGCCGGCGTCTACCGCAACCGGTTCGGACCGGTCACGGCACGGCGATTTCGCATTGGCTTTGCCGCCCAGGGAGACTCCGCATTCTCGCGTGAAGTAGTCAAGAGCATGGAGAAGGCGGCAGCCCGGGAGCATGTGGACTTGATCACGGTGAACAACCGCTATAGCGCGCGCGAGGCCTTGCGCAACGCCGACGTACTGATCAAAGAACGCGTGGACCTGGTGCTCGAGTTTCAGACCTACGAGCGCGTGGCTCCGGTGCTGGCATCGAAATTTTTGGAGTCGAACACACCGGTCATTGCCATCGAAGTACCGCACCCCGGGGCGAACTATTTCGGAGCCAACAACTACAAGGCCGGCCTGATTGGCGGCAAGGCGCTGGGACGCTGGGCGCGGGATAACTGGGGCGGGAAGGTCGATCAGCTCCTGCTGCTCGAATTGCCCATTGCAGGCTCGTTGCTCGAATTGCGTCTAACCGGCATGGTTGACGGCTTGTGCGCCGAGCTTCCACAGATCGGCAGCGTTCCCAAGGCTCACCTCAACGGCCGTGGAAGCTTTGAGCAAGTGCTGGAACTTCTTCGCCAATATGTGCGCCGATCCCCGCCGCGGCGCACGCTGATCGGCACCGTGAACGACATCTGTGCGCTCGCAGCACTTCGCGCCTTTGAGGAAGCGGGTATCAGCCATCTATGTGCGGTCATGGGGCAGAATGCCATTCGCGAGGCCCGCATGGAGTTGCGCAAGCCAGGCACGCGCCTGATCGGTACGGTTGCTTATTTCCCGGAGCGATATGGAGATGAATTGATGCCGCTGGCGATCAGCATTCTGAAAAAGAAGCCGGTTCCGGCAGCGGTGTTCGTCAAACACCAGCTGATTACACCGCGAAATGTGGAGTTGATTTATCCCCTGGATAAACAGTCCGAAATAAAGATCGGTTTCTGAACGGATTCCGCAATCCGGAATTTCAACTCTCCCCTTCCGTATGTTGACGGTGCAGCCACTTCTCCAGTCCAATGACGCAATGTCCCTCCGGCCAACGCGGCGCGCGTTTCTCCAGGGTTCCGCCGCATTGTTGGGCAGCTGCCTTGCGGGCCGGGCAGAAGTGGGCTCGGGCGAGGTGCTGCGTGAATATCCTTATGGAGCCGTGACTCTTACCGGCGGCCCCCTCAAGCAGCAATATGACCGCATTCATGTCAGCTACCTGGCCCTCGACAACGATCGTCTCTTAAAGGTGTACCGGCAACGTGCGGGCCTGCCCGCTCCGGGGCGCGATATGGGCGGCTGGTACGATACGGACGGCTTTGTGCCCGGTCATTCCCTGGGGCAATATATTTCCGGCTTGGCCCGCATCGCAGCAGCCACGGGTGACTCGGCGTGCGCGGACAAAGCCAGGGACCTGGTTCAGGGTTTCGCCGCGACCCTGGGACCGAATGATCAATCCATTATCCGGCCGCAATCCAATCTGTGGATTTGCTACACCCTGGATAAG
>JBARKD010000837.1:0-7884 GCA_049800615.1 Acidobacteriaceae bacterium
GGCCACCTGCAGGTAGAACTGGCGCAGCTCGAGTACATGCTTCCCAGGCTGACTGGACAGGGCCGCGGCATGTCTCAGTTGGGGGGCGGGATCGGTACCAGGGGGCCGGGTGAAACGCAGTTGGAAACGGACCGACGCCGGATCCAGCGCAGACTCGTGCAGCTAAAGCGGGACCTCGAAGGCGTACGCCGGGCGCGTACGCAACAACGTCATAAACGTTCAGCGGTTCCGGTACCGACCATTGCCCTGGTGGGCTACACCAACGCGGGCAAAAGCACGCTCTTCAATCGGCTCACCGATGCGGGCGTGCTGGCGTCCTCACGCATGTTTTCCACCCTCGACCCCAAGTTACGAGCGCTCGTTCTGCCCTCACGGAGAAAAGTTCTGTTGTCAGATACGGTCGGATTTATCAGCGACCTGCCGCATACGCTCATTAATGCGTTCCGGGCGACGCTCGAAGAGGTGGAAAAAGCAGAAGTGCTGCTTCACGTGCAGGACTGCTCCAACTCGCAGCGCGAACAGCAAAAGATAGAGGTGGAAAAGGTGCTTGCCGAATTGGATTCCTTGGACAAGCCAATCATCGCGGTTCTAAACAAGATTGATGTCTTGCCGCCGGAAGAACGGCTCGCCTGTGCCGGCGATGTATCGACAGCAGCGATCTCGGCGCAAACCGGTGAAGGGATCGATCACCTGCTGACACTGATGGATGAAGCTCTCACCGCCGATCCTGTTATTGAAGAAAAGTTCACGGTCCCGCAACGGGATGGTGCGGCATTGGCAGCACTGGATGCCGGGGCGTTGATCCTCAAGCGGGAGTTCGCGGGCGATTCCGTAAATATCGATGTTGCGGGACCAACTTCTTTATTGGGGCGCTATCGGAAGTACCGGCAGGGAGAAAAAGCTCTGAAAGTAAGGACGGGCCGGGGGGGTGGGAGCGGAGCGACTTCCCACGAGACCGGCCCTGTCTGACCCTGATCTGGGTCTAGGAAGTTTTTAAAGTATACCCCTTCGGGGGCAGCGTCACAACCAAAACGCTGCCAAAGGTCGTTGTACTTTAGGGTCTTTTTGGTGTCTGCCAAATTGGAACGGACGTCCGGTGACCCGTCCTAACGGCGCGATAAGACACCCTGGTGTCCCACCTTGGGCAAAGAAGGTATGCGGCGGGGCGCGCGGACTGTTTGCCCCGGCTGCGGAAAGGCACCAGGCCAGGGTCAGTTTGACAGCGAAATTTCGCCTCTGTTAAAAACAGAAGTCCCGGCCGTCACTTCGACTCTCCGCACGCAATCGACCCATATACTGAATATTTGGCATGGATGAGACCCTACATCAACTCGGCGGATTACTGCTCGGCTCCGTACCGACCATTTTTTTGTTTTTTCTGCTAGTTATTTGCTACCGGTTCCTTGTTTACGGGCCCCTTACCGGAGTGTTAAAAGAGCGCCGGGCGCGGACCGAAGGGGCGATTGAACAGGCCAACGCGGCGACCGCCGCGGCGGAGGCAAAAGCGCAGGAGTACGAAGCCCAACTGCGGGCGGCTCGAGCAAAGATTTTTCAGGCGCGGCAGAAGAAACAAGAACAGTGGAATCGCGAACACGACCACGCGATCGCAGAAGCTCAGGAAGCTGCGCGGCGGCAGTTCGATGAAGCCAAGGCGGCCTTACACGCGCAGTCGATCGCTGCCCAACGCGGCCTGGAGACCTCGATTGACGAGCTGGCAGGCGAGATTTTGCGCGCCATCCTGCCCAGGAGCGGTGCGACGCTGGAGAGAGCCCGTTGACCTTCTCTCGATTGTCTCGACTTTTCTTGATTTTGACGACTCTGCTGTGTTTATTCTGCGGCTTCGGCGTTTCTGCGCGGGCACTGCGGCAGGCGCCCACTCATCGCCAAGCCGAATCGTCGGCCGCCCTGCAGGAATCCGGGGAGAACGTTTTCCGCCACTCGGCGTCGGTCAAGTTTTTAGCGCGCAAACTCCACGTCGACACGGAGATTGCGGCCCGAATCTTCGAATACCTGAACTTTGGCGTACTGGCGGCAGCAGTAGTGTTTGCCCTGTCCAAGTACCTGCCCAAGACCTTCCGGGCGCAACGGGAAGATATCCAGCACCGGCTGGTGGATGCGCGAACGGCGACAGAGCAGGCAAGCGAGCGTCTGACGGCCATTGAGCAAAAACTGGCGCACCTGGACGAAGAAATTGCGGCGATCAGCAAGCAGGCGGAGAAGGATAGCCTGGAAGACGAAGCTCGGATCAAGGCCTTGATCGAGAGCGAACGGCAACGCATTGTCGAGTCGGTGACGCGGGATGTAGCCGCAGCTTCCGGCGCGGCGCAGAGGGAGCTGAAGAAGTTTGCAGCCGGGCTGGCAGTGGATCGCGCGGCCCAGAGGCTTGCGTTAACCGAAGCGGATGACCGCACCCTGGTACGGGAATTCTCGGAAAGCCTTGCCGAGCATGCTCAGAATGGAGCCGGAAAGTAATGTCCGCCTTTGCTGCGCGCTATGCTCGCGCCTTCGCCGATGTGGTGCTGGAAGCCAAGCTGGATCCCGCGACGGTGGAGCAACAGCTCAACGACTTCGCTGCCAGCTTCCGGGGTAGTAAAGATCTGCAGGAATTTCTTCTGAATCCTTCGATCCCGGTTGCCAAGAGGGTTTCGATCCTGGATGCGGTGAATCGTCGGATCGGCTGCGGCGCAATCGTGAGGAATTTCCTGGCCGTGCTCATCAGCCATGAGCGGCTGCACGCGTTGGGGGAAATTCTGAAGGAATACCGGGCGGAAATGAACCGGCGCCTGTCGATCGCCGATGCGGAAATAGTAACGGCGCGGCCTCTGGAGGCCGAGGAGCGGGCAAAGCTGGAGCGTGAGGCTGCCGAACTGGCCGGCACCCGGGTGAACGCCACCTTCCGCCAGGACAAGTCGCTCATCGGGGGCGCGACTTTGCGCATTGGAAGCACCATTTATGACGGCTCCGTGCGGGGCCGCTTAGAACGCCTGAAACAGCGTTTGGTGGCCAGCTAAGCGAATCGGCAAAACAACCTGGAACAAGAAAAACGACGGAAGAACGTATGGCTCAGATCAACGCAGACGAGATTACGCAGCTCCTGAAGGAGCAGATTCAGAATTACGACGCAGAGATTCGCGTCGATGAAACCGGGACGATCATTTCGCTGGGCGATGGGATCGCGCGCATTCATGGCCTGGACAAAGCCATGGCGGGAGAGATGCTCAAGTTCCCGCACGGTTTGGAAGGCCTGGCCATGAACCTGGACGAAGACCAGGTTGGCTGCGTGCTCATGGGAGATTACACCGAGCTGCGCGAGGGCGATGAAGTGCGTCGCAGCGGCGAGATCATGAGCGTGCCGGTGGGCGATGGAATGATCGGGCGTGTGGTCAACGCGATCGGACAGCCAATTGACAACCGCGGCCCCATCGAGGGGACACACCCGGCGCCGATTGAGCGCATTGCTCCGGGCGTCGTCGACCGGCAGGGAGTGTACGAGCCCATGTCGACCGGACTCAAAGCCATCGACAGCATGATCCCGATCGGCCGCGGGCAACGCGAGCTGCTCATCGGCGACCGGCAGACAGGCAAGACAGCGATTGCGTTGGACACCATCATTAACAGCGCGGGGAAAAACCTGATCTGCATTTACTGCGCCATCGGGCAGAAGCGGTCTTCCGTAGCCCAGGTGGTGCAGACGCTGACCGAGCGTGGCGCGATGGACTACACCATCATTGTGGCGGCGACCGCGTCCGAGCCTGCTCCGATGCAATACCTTGCCCCGTACGCTGCCACGGCCATGGGCGAGTTTTTCCGGGATAACGGCCGGCACGGACTCATCATCTACGACGATCTTTCCAAGCACGCGGTAGCCTACCGTGAGATTTCGTTGTTGCTGCGCCGTCCACCGGGCCGCGAAGCGTATCCCGGCGATGTCTTCTACCTGCACTCGCGCCTGCTGGAGCGCTCGGCAAAGATGAGCGCTGAAAGAGGCGGCGGTTCGCTGACCGCTCTGCCCATCATCGAGACCCAAGCGGGCGACGTCTCGGCCTATATTCCGACCAATGTGATCTCCATCACCGATGGGCAGATTTACCTGGAAGGGGATTTGTTCAACTCGGGGGTGCGGCCGGCGGTGAACGTTGGCCTTTCGGTGAGCCGCGTCGGGGGGAGCGCCCAGATCAAGGCCATGCGCCAGGTCTCGGGAAGTCTGAAACTCGACCTGGCGCAATACCGTGAGCTGGCCGCCTTCGCCCAATTCGGCAGCGACCTGGATAAAGTTACCCTGAATCAGCTCAACCGGGGGCAGAGGCTGACGGAGATTCTGAAACAACCACAGTTCTCTCCGCTGTCGGCGGAAAAGCAGATCATTATTATTTTCGCCGGGACCAATGGCTTTCTCGACGACCTGAAGGTGAAAGAGATCGGGGCGTTCGAGGCTGGACTCTACCCCTATCTCGATTCGGCACAGTCTGGGTTGCTGAAAGACATTGTGAGCAAGAAGGCCCTGGACGACGATCTGAGGGGCCGGATCAAGGATGCGCTGAAGGAATACAAGCAGGATTTCCTGTCTGAGCATCGGGATGCGGCTCTCAAAGAGTCTGCGGTGAAGGAACTCTCCCCGGAGGAGAAGAAGAAGCAGGAAGAAAGCAAGAAGGCCTGATCCACGCATGGCAAACGTTCTCGATCTAAAGCGGCGTATTCGCAGCGTAAAAAGCACACGGCAGATCACCAGGGCGATGAAGATGATCGCGGCGGCGAAGCTGCGGCGTGCGCAGGAGCGCGCGATTTCCAGCCGCCCCTACGCCAATATGCTGGCCAGCGTCATCGGTTCGCTGATGCGGCACATCGATTTGTATGATCCTTCGACCGGGGAGGTCCGTCATCCTCTCCTGCTGGCGCGGGAGGAGAAGGAAGCGCTGCTGATCGTGGTCTCGGGGGACAAGGGCTTCGCCGGCGGGTTCAACGGAAATATCACAAAGGCGGCTTTCCGCTTCATCAGCGAGCACAGCGAAGAACAGATTGACATTGCTCCGATCGGGCGCAAGGGACGGGATCTGTTTCGCCGTAGATACGGCATGGCAACGTTCGAGGAGAAGCAGGACGGTCAAAGCGACGCGAACGATCCCGCTTCGGATACCGGCGATCGAGATCCCGGGGCTCCGGCTCCGCCGCCGGAACTGAAGCGCCGCGGGGAACGCAAGGAGCAGATTGAAATCGCGGGAGATTACCCCGGCATGCTGGATAAGCCGGGCTTTGACCAGGTGGAATTATTCGCGCGCGAGGTTGTCCATCGCTACATCGAAGAAGAGTTGGACGCGGTTTACCTGGTTTACAACGAATTCAAATCGGTGTTGTCGCAGCGCGTGGTGGTGGAGAGAATTCTGCCTATCATCGAGATAGGCCAGCGGGATATCAAGCAGGCCGAAGAGATGACGCATGAGGAGCGCGAGGAGATGGCGCGCGCGGCGGCTTCCTCCGGCGTAAGCGTCGAGGAAATCGATAGCAGCGAAGCTGAGCAGGAAGCGAAGCAGTTCGGCACCGCTGAGGTGGACTATATCTACGACCAACCGCCGCGGGAGCTTCTGGACGGTCTTCTGCGGCAGTATGTGGCCTCGCAGATCTACCATGCATTGGTTGAGTCGAGCGCGGCCGAGCAGGCAGCGCGCATGACAGCCATGGACGCGGCTACGAGTAATGCGTCGAAGATGATTGACACGCTCACGCTGACCATGAATCGTGCGCGCCAGGCTGCGATCACCAAGGAAATCATCGAGATTGTCAGTGGCGCGGCGGCGATCTCGTGAAGAGCGGCATAGCTGGTGAGGGGAAGAGAAGATTATGGCAGACAACATAGGCAAGGTGATTCAGATTTCAGGGCCGGCGGTCGATGTGCAGTTTGAAGAAGCCACCATGCCGCCGATCTACCAGGCGCTGCGAGTTACCAGCGAAGGCTTCGATGTTCCGAACGCGATTAACGTGGTCCTGGAAGTGGAACAACACATCGGCGAAGGCCGGGTGCGTTGCGTGGCGATGGAATCGACTGAAGGCATGGTGCGGGGTATGCGGTGCCTCGACCTGGGCTCGCAGATCACCGTCCCGGTGGGAACTCCCACGTTGGGGCGCATTCTCAACGTGATCGGAGAACCCGTGGACGAACTGGGGCCGATCAACGCGAAAGAAAGGTGGCCTATTCACCGGGCTGCCCCGTCCTTTGAAGACCAGGCAACCCACGAAGAGATGTTTGAGACGGGGGTCAAGGTTATCGACCTGATCCAGCCGTTTTTGAAGGGCGGGAAGATTGGCTTGTTTGGTGGCGCGGGCGTGGGCAAGACCGTCATCATCCAGGAATTGATCAACAACGTCGCCAGCAGTCACGGTGGCGTTTCGGTGTTTGCCGGTGTGGGGGAACGCACCCGTGAGGGCACCGACCTGTGGAAGGAATTTGAGGAATCCGGGGTTATCAATACAAAAGACCGGGAGAAATCGAAGGCAGCGTTGGTGTACGGACAGATGACAGAGCCGCCTGGAGCCCGCCTGCGGGTGGCGCTCAGTGCGCTGACGATCGCTGAATATTTTCGCGATGTGCAGGGCGGCGACACGCTGCTGTTTATCGACAATATCTTTCGTTTTACGCAGGCGGGCTCAGAGGTTTCGACACTCCTGGGACGTATGCCGTCGGCTGTGGGCTACCAGCCTAACCTGGCGACGGAGATGGGCGAGCTGCAGGAAAGGATCACGTCTACCAAGACCGGTTCGGTCACCTCGGTACAGGCGATCTATGTGCCTGCCGATGACTTTACCGATCCGGCGCCGGCGACCACTTTTGCTCACCTTGACGCTACAACGGTGCTGAATCGCGCGCTGACAGAAATTGGGATTTATCCCGCGGTGGATCCGCTGGCTTCGACTTCACGCATCCTTACTCCTCGCGTAGTGGGCGAGGAACATTACGGGGTGGCCCAGGGTGTGAAGCGCATTCTGCAGCGGTATAAGGACCTGCAGGACATTATCGCCATCATGGGAATCGATGAGCTTTCCGAAGAAGATAAGCTGACCGTGGCTCGGGCGCGCAAAGTACAGCGGTTCCTTTCTCAACCCTTTCATGTCGCGGAAGTGTTCACGGGCGCGCCGGGAAAGTATGTCAAGGTCGCGGATACGGTGCGCAGCTTCAAGGAAATCATCGAGGGCAAGCACGACGATATTCCGGAGCAGGCGTTTTACATGAAGGGCCCGATCGAGGAAGTGCTAGAAGCAGCCAAAGGCATGAAGGAGAAGTAACTTTCATGGCAGACACAGGCAATCAACTGCAGGTGCGGCTGGTAACGCCGGATAAGGTCCTGGTCGACGAGGACGCGGACGCGGTCGAACTACCCTCGAAGTCCGGCTACATGGAGGTGCTTTACGGGCACGCTCCCTTGCTGGCAGAGCTGGGCGTAGGTGAGGTGAGACTGCATGGCGGCACAGCGGGCGATCAGACTTACTTCGTGGTGTGGGGCTTTGTCGAAGTGCTGCCGGACCGGGTGACGATCCTGGCCCAGAATGCGATCAAGCCGGAAGAGATCGATGCGGGTGCGGCGCAGCAGCAGTTGGAGAGCGGCCAGAAAATGTGGAACGAGGCTGGTGAGGATCCGGAGAAGTATGCGCAGGCCAATGAAGTCATCCACGAAGCCGAGGTAAAGCTGGCCAGCGCACATAGTGGCAACTCCTAGCATAGTGCGTCGGAGAGGTGAGGGTTGGCCAGACGGCATTCCCTCAGGGGCTGAGGAGTCTGCGTGCGAACCGATGGTTCCATAAAGATCTATGCCCGGTTCAGTAGACCGCAGATCCCTCCACTTCGCTACGCCTCGGTCGGGATGACAATTCTGTCTAGGGGCGGAAATTGTACCC
>JBARKD010000838.1:0-3727 GCA_049800615.1 Acidobacteriaceae bacterium
CCATAAAAGGTGACAATTCCAATCAGGATGACGACCATCGCGACGACGACGGAGATGGAAACCATGTGCTGCTTTCCCGATGCCCCGATCGCTTTCAGAAATTTCCGATGCTGCCAGGTTGCTGCGGCCAACGCCAGAGTTCCCAGTGCTATGAGGCTCAAGCCCAGGTTGCGCGGCGCCTGCGGGCGCCGGATGTTGCCGGCGGCAATTTCTGCGGCCTGGTATTGGAAGAACTTGTAAATGGTGAAACCGAACCCGATCATCGAAAGCGCGGTTCGGATCCATGCCATGAGCGTTCTTTCCGCGGCGATGATCGTGCGCTGGAGCGCAAGATCGGTACGCTCTTCGGCAAGGACTGTTCCCCGGTCTTTGGGCGCCGGCTCAGTAAGGCTCATGGGATCATTCCTCTGATATGCCACCCACATAATGCAGAATTAGCCTTCAGATGCCTTTTGGAGAAAAGTGTTCATGCCTGGGCGGCCGGCCCTTCGCCGGGCGCGACGAGCGGCACAAACGACCCCCAGTGGTCCCGGACAGCGAACACCCGGAAAACAAACGCGACCAGCACCGCTATGAGCGTCACGGGGAAAAAGTGCCTTCCCCCAGCCGAAACAGCGATCAGCGTATAGACCGTGCTCGCCAGCACCGCCGTGGTGACGAGTTGCTGCGCCGGCCTCACGATCTCCGGCGTCACTCCGGAAAACAGGTCGATGAACACCCCGCCCGCGGTGGTTGCGATCAGCCCGATAACGATCGCGGCGAAGATCCCAAGCCCGTGATCGAGAGCCTTATGCGCGCCGAGGATCGCAAACCAGGGCAGGGTGAAGGATTTGATGTAGGCCAGTGTGCGGGTGCGGAACTGCTCTTCCCTTCCCTCGGCATAGCGATAAATTGCCAGCCCTAGCAAACCCATCAGAGGACACACGATGAGATATATTGGGCCCTTGAGCGGCCCGGGGACGTCATTGAGCAGCATGTCGCGCGACACGCCGCCGCCGATCCCGCCGAAGTATGCCATGATCAGCAGCCCTGCAACCGTGTAACCACGGTTGTGCGAGGGATTGCGGGCCACGAGCACCCCATTCAAGGCGTTGATGGCGGCCGCGAACAGGTCAACTTCGGGAAAGTTTGGCAGGTTCATTGCGGGCTTCTCCTACACCCTTGGCCTACGATGCGTGAACTACCGATCTGAGCCAGGCCCATACTTAAAACGAAACAAGCCGCGCCGCCTCTCGTTACCTCGAATGACCGACCACAAAACACCATAGCGGCGGGCAACAAAGCTTACAACTGTCACAAGCGACAGGTGGCGCCACAAATGCTGCCGTGTCAACTAAGGGAATCCAGCCACACTGCTTGACCTCCATCGCCTAATAGCTCATGTCCAGTCGCCGGGGTATTTGGCGCCGCCGAGAAGCTTCCGACGGTAAGGGGTCCGGGCAAACCGATACTTCTTCAGTAAGGGTTCGCGCAGGCAACGCCGATAGGAGCTGCATGCGCGCTTCTCCAGGAGGAGCCTCGCTTCAGACGGCGCGAGCGATGAACGATTAGGAATCTGCGCTCGGAAGAGGAACCGGCACCGGGTTCAGCACTCTTTTGCATTGACAAGGTTTGTGTGAGCCGCTCTCACACTCGTCAAGAACACTTTGAGGAACATATCGCCTGAGATATTTGATTCCCAGCGTGACCACCAGTACGTCGTCCATCTGCCCGATAATGGGGATGAAGTTGGGGATAATCTGGATCGGACTGACAACATAAAGGACCGCACACCCGGCGACAGCTTTCGCGTGCCATGGCACTTGAGGGTGCACAAGAGCCCGGCGCATGATCTTGAACTGCCTGAAAACCTCCCTGATTGAGGTCTTCAGCTTATGTATCGATGGTTGTTTCGTTGGCTCCGGATGAGCCTCCTCGAAAACTTCCTCTTGTAGTGGCGCTTCTATGGTCCGGCTGATGCAGCGAAAGCCGATGTGGCTCATTCCGGTATCAATCATCTGCGGCTGGCGCGCCGCGGGACGGTACCGCAGGCAGTAGTTAGGGGCGCATAGGTGGGAACCGCCTTTGACGACTCTGCGGGGAATGCGGATGTCCGGCTGCCTCGGGTCGTAGCTCTTCTGCGAAGAAGCGATCCGTGGATTGACCGCCGGCCCACAGCATGCCTGAACGATTTCGTTCGCATGATTGTGCACATACCAGTCTGACGTCCATTCCCACACATTCCCAGCCATGTCGAATAGACCATAATCGTTAGGCGGAAAGGAGCCCACTGGGGAAGTTCCAGCGAAACCGTCGAGGAGCAGGTTCTGCCAGGGAAATTCGCCCTGCCAGGAATTTGCCATGGCTTTGCCGCCGGGAAAGTGCTCGTCGCCCCAGGTAAATTTCTTGCCCTCCAGGCCGCCGCGGGCGGCTCGCTCCCACTCGGCTTCGGTGGGCAGTTCCTTGCCCGCCCAGCGCGCATAGGCTTCGGCATCCTCATAGGCCACGTGAACCACCGGGTGGCGCTCAATACCGGCGATTGAGCTCTCCGGTCCAAGTGGGTGGCGCCAACTGGTACCGGGGGTCCAAGCCCACCAGTTTCTGTAATCAGTCAAATCGACGGGGCCCCCTGTTTTCTGGAAGGTCAAAGCCCCCGGAACCAGATTCTCAGGCGGGGCGCCGGGATAGTC
Organism: Acidobacteriaceae bacterium; assembly: GCA_049800615.1. Classification (GTDB taxonomy): domain Bacteria; phylum Acidobacteriota; class Terriglobia; order Terriglobales; family Acidobacteriaceae; genus PALSA-350. The sequence goes on from JBARKD010000838.1 coordinate 2,670, forward strand.
GGCGGCATTCAGAGGACGCTCAGCAACCGTAACGTAACCGGTCGCTTCGACAAAGCGTGCGAACTGCTCGTTGGTAACAATATGCCGATCCATCCAGAAGCCATCGACACTCACTTCATGGACAGGGGCTTCCTCGGGATAGAAGTCGTCCGAACCCATGAGAAATGTCCCACCCGGAATCCAAAGCATATCGGGCGGCGCTTGCGTCGATGTAATCTCCTGAAACGCCATATTGCTCATCTTAACCCTCCAACCTGCTATCCACTGCGCCATAACGGCGTTAGAACCTACGCCGCTCTCACGCGGTGCGTCCGCGGTTGCGTTCTGCACCCCGGGAGTGTCGTTGCTCCTCCGTGCTTCCGGCGCACGATGGAGTCGACCGGCTTGCATGGGGACGGTTCCCAAGCCATTTCTCAGAAAAGCATCTCGGCCGCCGCGCGCGCGACGACGTCAAATGGTACAGAACCGATAACCACCGGGATGGCCGGCAGAAAAGCAGCCGCCAAGAGGCCATAAAGGTCCACACGGCCGACTGGTAGAACACTGACGTCGTTGACGTTCCTCACGACACCATAGAGGTCATTCAGGGCTGAAAAATCCACCACCATCAGAACGTCCTTGTCGAGGTTTTCGCGATCGCCCAGCCACTTCTTCTCAAAGTGCTCGCCCGCGGCTCGTGCAAAACTGCCATACCTTAGCATGCCGCTGCGTCTCATCCGCATCAGCACCGGCGTAAAGGTGAAATACGGCGCGACGCAGATAAGCAGGACGGCTCCCACGAGAACCGCAGCAACGTCAACAAAAGAAGTCAATTTTTGTCCGTGGTGGAACATCCGATTAGCGACGGCGCCAGCCCGAGCGACTCCCAGGCAGAAGCTAAAAGGCTGTTGCCCGCGCAAAGCAGACTCGAGAAACGCAAGGCCTCCCACGCCATCGGGATGGGCGGCGATGAGGCGAAGTTCCAACTGCGCCGTGGTCCGCATAAACCGCGTCCAGAGCAATTGTCTCCACAGCCAAAGCAGCGCGAAGAAAACCATAAGGGGATAGCTGACAAAGAG
>JBARKD010000839.1:0-2911 GCA_049800615.1 Acidobacteriaceae bacterium
CTACCAGGCCGGCGAGTGCGGCAGTAGTGAAGGCCTTGGTGTTCGATCCGATGCCAAACATCGTATGCTCATCCACCCGAGTCGGATCTCCCAGTTTTCGAACGCCGTAGCCTTTAGCCACCAATACCTTTCCGTCTTTCACAATGGCTACAGCCATTCCCGGGACGTCGAAGGTCTTCATCGAATTGGCCACGTAGGTATCCAGATCAGTCGGCGGTGCAGCCTGGGCACAGAGAGCGATCGCAGACGCCACCTCGAGAACTACAACTGCGAGCAGAGAGTTTCGTAATCTGAACATGAGCGTTCCTTCCAAAGCAGCCAGGACGGAGCATTAGAACATAAAGGACCGGTTCGGTGACAAAGGGACGTGGCTGTGGCGGCACGGGGGCAGTTCGTGGCGCCCAACGAGAGGGTAAGGGTTTTCCAAAAGCCGACGGGCGAGCGCGCCAGCACTCGCCCGTCGATGGAAGTAATAGCGACTATTTTAGTGGTTGTCGCCGTGACTGTGGCGCCAGGTCCAGTATTCCTTTTGTTCTCCGGGCGGCAGTTGGCGGAAGTCTCGATGTTCGTCGCGATGATTTTCTCGCGCCCACGTCTGGTAATAGACCACTTCGTCGTTATTCCAGACGTGATAGTCAGAGTAATAGGGGTCATAGACCCGGTGGTAATGATGTGCGCAGGCGGTGCCCAACACAGAAGATGCCAGCGTGGCCGCAAGAAAACAGGAACTCAGGAAACGCGACTTGATGCCCATCTTTAAATGATCCCCTTTCAAGCTATCGGCCGCTCGTTCGTTCCAAAGTCTACCTGAGAACTTGAGCGGCTGGGTAGATTCGTTGCCGGGATGCGCCGGACGGTTGCTGATAGAGAAGAAAGCTTCGGCGACTCGCGAACAGCGGCCGGAAATAGCTCTCGGGATTTAGCTGTGGCACATTTGTGCATGGGCTTGCCCTCCGGCAGTTCCACTTCTGCGTTAGAATCAAACTGCTGGTTCGTGATCCGAAGACGCGAAGGAGTCCAAACGATGTATCCGGAAATTATGGTTATCCCCATGCGCGAAGAGCTGACCCGCCTGGGTATCGAGGAATTACGCACCTCCGAGGCTGTCGACCGCGCCTTGACAGGGCAATCGGGCACTGCACTGGTGATTGTTAATTCGATTTGCGGTTGTGCCGCCGGGCGCATGCGTCCGGCGGTTCGCCTTGCCCTGCAGAAAGCCGCCCACCCCGACAAGGCATTCACGGTATTCGCCGGGCAAGACAAGGAGGCCACCGAACGCGCCCGCAGCTATTTCACCGGCCAACCCCCGTCCTCGCCTTCGATCGCCATTCTGCGAGACGGTCAACTCCTATACATGATGCCGCGCCGCGATATCGAATCTCGCGAAGTCCCTGCCATCGCCGCCGAGCTGAAAGCAGCGCTCGACAAATTCTGCGGCAAGCCGGTGTCCGCGGCATCGTCGTAGAAGCGTCTAATTCCACTTCTCCAGCTGAAACCGCCCCGAATCTTTAACTACGGCAGATCTCGCCGCCCGCCCACCCGGAAAGCCTTTACCACAATTCCATTCGGCTGCAAGCCAACGGGGATCATGGTGAGAAGAGAATATTCGGTTGGCTCGAGTTTTCGCGGGGTGCGCCGCTGGATCACGGTGACATCGCCCGCTTGCGTATCCAATACCAAAATATAGTTTTCATCCTGAGAGAGTGCCAGACCCTCCGGACGGCTGCCCACCGCGAGGGTTGCAATCCTTCGGCCCAAGTCGATGTCATAGACGGCAACACTGTCCGAACCAAAATTGCTGATATAAAGCCGCGAGTTATCGCGTGTGACCACTCCCCGGGCCGGGTGCTGCCCTACAACGACGCTGCTGCCAACTTCGTCGTTTGCTGTCTCAATAATCGAAATGCTATCCGAGTCAAAATCGCACACCATCAACTCGCCGCCGTCGGGCTTCAATGCAAGATCCACCGGCGTTCGTCCCACATCCAGCAATGCCAGCACCCGGTCACTTGAACCCTCACTGTTCTTCAACGCAATGGATGCCACTTGCGACGAGCCCGAGCAGGCAACGAATGCTTTGCCGGAGTCCGGCATAATGGATATGTCCTCGGGTTGAGAGCACACCTGTAAGGTTGCGCGCGTCCGTAACAGCTTAGCGTCAATAACCGAAACAGTATTGTCGCCGCGATTCGATGCCAGTACTGTCGCGCCATCCGGGGTAACGCGCGCCAGTCCTGGCGCCGATCCCACCCGAACATTGCCTACAACGATTCGCTTCTCCAAATCGAGGATCGAAACGTTAGCTGATCCGGAGTTCGCCACATAAGCGCGGCGTCCATCCAGGGAGACGTCAATGAAGTACGGCCTGCCGTGTACTCCGATGGTGGCTACCACGGCATTCTTTTCGGCATCGATCACGCTCACATTGTTCGATCCCGAGTTGACCACATAAACTTCATTTTTCTTGCTGTTGGCCGCAACTCCAGTCGGCGATATCCCCACGGCAATGGTTTTTGCAAGTTCGAAAGTCCGCAGGTCAATGACGCTGACGGTGTTGCTCTTGCCATTGGCGACGTAGGCGTATTCGCGATACGCCGGTCCGTAATCCGGCAATGCTCGCTCGTGGAAATACCACAAGCCAAAGGCGCCCAACAACGGCATCAACAAGATAATGAAAAGGAATTTTCTCAAATGAAAGTCGTTCCACCAAGAAAATGAGACTACCAGAAAGGGGTTTCGGAACTGGCCTAGTGTGCCGTGGTCTCTGCAGTGGCTTGTGCCGTGGACGACCGTCCTTTCGCCTCGACGGCCTTTAACTCGCTGGTTAGTAAACTCGCCTTATCGCTGGACACTTGAATATTTCCATCCAGCACAATACTTAAGCGACCAGGTCCAGTCTCCAGGAAGCGCG
>JBARKD010000840.1:0-2906 GCA_049800615.1 Acidobacteriaceae bacterium
AGCACGATGGGCTCATCTTCCTGCCCGTAGAGGTAGATGACCTCTTCGCGCTTGGCGATCGAGGCCAGGGGTTGGGTGGTGATGCCGAGCAGCTCCAGGGCTTCGGCAGCAGCATGCAACTGCCCTAACCCGCCATCAATCAGGATCAGGCTGGGCATTGGCTTTTGTTCTTCCTGCAGGCGCCGATACCGCCGGCCAATCACTTCACGCATGGAGGCGAAGTCGTCTACACCCTCCACCGTCTTGATCTGATATTTGCGGTATTCGTTCTTTTTCATCGCCCCGTCTTCCCAAACCACCATGGAGGCGACTGTTTCCGCGCCCTGGATGTGAGAGATGTCGAAACACTCGATGCGTTTGGGCAATTCCGGCAGAGTCAGCAGGTCCTGCAGGCTTTCCTCGATCATTTTGCGCGACGGCTGCAACACGCGGAAACGCTGGTCGAAGCTCTGCTTGGCATTCTGGCCGGCAAGGTCGACCAGCGAGCGCTTCTCTCCCCGCCGGGGCACGCATAGCTCGACTTTGTGTTGGGCGCGTTCGCCGAGCAGCGTCTCCAGGGTTTCGCGATCGGCGAAGTCGACTGGTATATAAACCGTGCGTGGGACATACTGCTGGTCGATGTAGAGCTGCGTCAACAGGGCAGAGAAGAAGGACGAAGCATCAAAAAACTCGCCGACCGATGGAGGGGCCGGTTGGGATTCTTCACCTTGCGGCAAATCCTCGGGGAGCTCTTCCCAGAAAAATTCGCGCCGGTCGACGAACTTGCCCCCGCGCATATGGAAGAGGTTCACCGCCAGCATGCCGTTTTCATGGTGGTAGCCGTAGACGTCCGCGTCATCGCTGTCCGTGGTGGCCATGCGCTGTCTTTCCTGGACCTGGTTCAGGGTGATCAGCAGGTCGCGGTACCGGGCAGCCAGCTCAAACTGCTCTGAGGCGGCGGCGGTTTCCATGCGCTCCTCAAGGGAGCGGCTCAGCTCAGTTTGCCGGCCCTCCAGAAACATTTGCGCGTCGCGCACCGCCTCGCGATACGCCTCCGGAGTGGTCAGGTTTTCCACGCATGGCCCCAGGCAACGCTTGATGTAGTACTGCAGGCAAGGGCGTGGATGATAGCGCGAGAGATCGACCTTGCAACTGGGCAGCAAAAAGCTGCGATGAATCAGGTCGACCACGCGATGAGCCAGATTGCCGGGAAAAAAGGGTCCGTAATAGGCGCTGCCGTCTTTGCGCAGACGGCGGGTGACGAACACCTTGGGGTAGCGGTCGGCCAGGGTCAGCTTGACATAGGGATAGGTCTTGTCGTCGCGCAGCAAGATGTTAAAGCGCGGCTTGCGCTGTTTGATGAGGTTGTTTTCGAGGGCCAGCGCCTCGCCCTCGTTTTCCACCAGGATGTAGTCGACGTCCACGGCTTCGCGCATGAGGGAGCCGGTTTTGGCATTGGCCTGGGCTTCCGCGAGGAGGTACGAGCGCACCCGAGAACGGAGGTTTTTGGCTTTGCCTACATAAATGACTTCGCCCTGGGCGTTGCGATACAGATACACACCAGGCCGGGTGGGCAGGGTGCGCATCTTCTCGTGCAAATCCATCAATGATTCCCTAAAACTTCAGTTTAGCCGTTACGGCGGATACAGATTGTCGAGACCTAAGCAACCGATTCGACGTCGTTTTCATCTGGGAGAGAACTCCCCCCGTTTTTTCGCTTGGCAGAGTTCCTAGCCGACGGCGATGGTCGCGCGGCAGTTTGTGCCGAAACAGGTAAAATTTCCCTGTTTGCTCTCGGTCTGTTCTTACCGGGGCGAGGCAAGTAATTGCAGGGACGGGAGTAACGGTCAGGGGTGGTTTGGCAATCATCGTGCTGCCTACGCACGGATGGGCATAATGTGGAGAAAATAAGGGGAGCTATGTCTTATATGAACAAATTTGCAAAGAGGTCGCAGCAGACGGCTGTGGTGCTGGGGGCCGTTTCTTTGTTGCTAAGCGCCGGGTGCTCCACCAAGAACTATGTGCGGTCGCAAACCGCTCCTTTGGTGCAGAAGACGAACGAACTTGACGACTCTGTTGCGGCCAACAATCGGGCGCTTCAGAGCACAAACGAACGTGCCCAGGCGGGAGTCCAGCAGGCGCAGCAGAGCGCCAATACCGCGACGCAAAACGCGACTGCCGCCACGCAGGCGGCCAACCAGGCGCAGGGCGCAGCGCAGGAAGCCGTAAATCGCGCGGATTCGCTGGCCAGCGTAGTCGCCGGTCTGGATAACTATAAGCAGGTCGGGGATGTTGCAGTGACGTTTGAGTTTGACAAGAGCGACCTGACGAAGACTGACAAAGAGCAGCTGGATACTTTCGGTGCTCAGCTCAACGCAATGAAGGGCTTCATTCTGGAAGTGACCGGGGGAACAGATTCGGTTGGCAGCTCGGAGTACAACTACCAGTTGAGCCAGCGCCGCGCCGAATCGGTGGTGCAGTACCTCGCGGCCAAGTTCAACATACCGCCCCACAAGTTCTACCTGATCGGCATTGGGAAGGACGAGGAAGTTGCCAGTAACCGGACGGCTGCAGGCCGGGCACAGAATCGCCGGGTGCAGGTGCAAATACTCTCGAACGCGCCGGGAGTCACCGGGACAGCCGTATCGCAGATGCGCTAGTGTCCTGAGTTTGCAGCCTATACCACGTATGTAGCGGATGAGGGATCCAGCTGAAACAGCAGGTCCCTCCACTGCGCTAGCCCGGAGTACCTTCACTGCTGAAGCCGGTCTTCTATTCAAATTGACGGCGGGGCTGAAACAGTCTTCGTGAGAACTACCTTACGCAGATTTGGTCCCGTAATAGGGGCCAGCAGCGCCCCAGGATTTCATCCTGGGTATTATCAGCCGTCCCTTACGGGACTGGATCGCTTCCGATTCGGTTTACCC
>JBARKD010000841.1:0-3556 GCA_049800615.1 Acidobacteriaceae bacterium
TTATCTACGCGCAACGTTGCTTGCAATCTGCGCAAGAGACTCTCTATACGGTCGGCTTTTGCGGCATCTGCCTCGACGATGATCGTCATATGCAGCTCTTCCTCGTAGCGATGAGCAAGAAAAACAAGTACACACACCTGTTGGTGATCCAGGACCTGGAGGACGCGAGCTTCCCCCCGCGGTTGGTTCTTTGCGACAACAAAGTACATCCGTCTCATGGTGGAACTTCTCTCAAAGGTCGTAATCGGCTCCTTTGTTCCCCAGGGGCCGGTAAAGACCTTTGTGATGTTCACGGGCACGGGGTTTAATGGACCCCGGAAGAATGCAGGATTGAAATCTACTGGCAGGCCATGCCGGGCGAAACAGTTGACGAAATCGATCGTGAATTTCTGGACTGGATTACCTCTCTCCCCGTGGCGGCGGGCAGCCCTTTTCTGCAACCACCACATGTGGTGTTTCCATTGCGATGGCTGCCTGGATCGGCCATTTCGACGGACGAGGCTCTCGTGACCGAGTTGGCAGATTGCGCGACACGAGTGATGGGGAGAGTTCCGCCGCTGGCCGGCATCGAAGGCCCGTGTGACATGTATATCTTCCATTCGGTGACAAATACCCCTGCGGTTCTATGGGGAGCCAGGGGCCGGAATACCCATGCAGCGGACGAATCCGTGGAGATCGACACTCTGATCGAAGCGGCAAAGGTGCTTCTGGTCTTCGTGCACAACTGGTGTTCATCCGCTGAACGCGCTGGACTTTAGGGCGGCTTCGGTACTCGAGTCGCGACGCCCATATCGAACACTCGCTGGCCGCCCGGCATCCTTCGTAGGACATTGGAGGGAGAAAACAATTTCGCTTCTCCGCTAGTCCGAAACGGCCTCAACTGGGATCTGTATATTCGGGCGCGCGCTGAATGCACAGCGGGACATCACTGGCCGTGCGCGGAATACCCCCTCTCTGCTATACCTAAATTGTTTATGGGGGCGGGAAATTAAAAAATTTGGCCACCTTGTAGAAACTAAACGGTTTAGCTTCCTGGTTGGCCACCTTGTAGAAACTAAACGCTTTAGCTCTTAGAAATCAGGGCATAAGCGCAAATCTTGCGCTCGGTGCGTCTCCCGAAACGCTTTTTCTACACGTGAGGCATGTGGTTCCACACGGTCGCGGGCGGGCTCAACCCACGCAGGTGTTAAAGCCTAAAGGTACGCGAAGCGCGCTGCTGTGCTTAAACAGCACAGGGGAGGGCAGGGCAGAAGGGGATGGAGAGGGCTCAGCGTGGCTCCGTTGACCGGAACGAGCCGTGACCTTAATATAAGGATGTCGGGCAAATCTGCTCGCTTCTTGTTCGTCGCATTGCCCCCTCGTTCAATGGTAGGACAGCTGCCTCTGGAGCAGCATATCGGGGTTCGAATCCCTGGGGGGCAACCACTGCAGCACTTCCTTGCACTTTCCTGAACCTCCTCAAACGACCATAAACCATTAAAACAATAATTTAGCCAGATTTACCCGAATCCAGGCGGCTGCATCGAATCTACGCAAGATGTTCAAAAATTGCTGAACGTTCCGCGCTTTCAGTATCGTAACGAGTCACGGCGTCTCAGCTTACAGAAGGTGCCGTCGATGCCAGCTTGACGTAGTTCTACTCCAGGTGAGGTGACAAATGGCGAAACTAACCAGTGCCGCACGAAAAGCGGTTCCCACGAAGTCTTTTGCTGAACCCGATAAACGGAAATATCCGATTGAGAACGAGGCTCACGCGAGAAACGCTCTCGCGCGCGTCGCGCAATCAGGCACTCCCGCTGAGAAAGCAAAGGTGAAGGCAGCGGTTAAGAAGAAATATCCGTCGATTGGCAAGAAAGGAAAGTGACTTCAGGGGCTAGATCGCGGTCGTTAACCAAGCAGGATGCTCAGGCGGGTTGCAAGCAAAAAACTAATGCTTATCCTGTCTGACTTTCAAATCGAATTTACTCTTCCCGGGGCGACCGCGATGATTGCCTTGCTGTGCATGCCAGCATCGAATTGGGCATTTTTCGTCCCCATCGAATTAAATCCCCCCGGCTTCCCACGGCGCCTTAGCCCTTTGGTGTCACGCGAAACAAACCGCCTGTCCTGGAATCCTCCAGCATCCACAGCGCGCCATCGGGCGCGACCTCAACGTCCCGGATTCGGTGGCCAACATCCCAGCGTTCGGAGGGCGTGGCCCCACCCTTACTGTCGAAGGTAATGCGGGTGAGCGACTTGCTCACCAGGCCGCTGGCGAGCGCAGAGCCCTCCCACTGCGGGAACATCGCGCCGTGATAGAACATGAGGTTGCCTGGGGCGATGACCGGCACCCAGTAGATGACCGGCTTGGTCAAGTCGGGTCGCGTGTCCGGACAGGGGATCGGCACACCATCATAGTTGACCCCGTAAGAGACCAGCGGCCAGCCATAGTTCTTGCCGGGCTCGATCAGGTTCAGTTCATCGCCGCCCCTTGGGCCATGCTCAAGCTCCCACAACCGTCCGTCAGGCGCGAAGGCCAAACCATAGGGCGTACGGTGTCCAGAGCTCCAGGTTTCCGCCGGCGTCAGGTTTGGTCCGGGGAAGGTATAGGTTCTCAGGACCGGAGCAGTCTTCGCCGCTTCGGTATCCTTCGGCGGATCAATCACCGGCACGCTGGCCGCACCCTTCTTCCCAGCCATAGGATTACCTTTAGCAGGCTTGCCATCCAGGGTCAGGCGCAGGATCTTGCCCAGTGGCTGGTTAGGATCCTGAGCCGGCGTCATGCGCTGCCGATCGCCAACGCTAAGGAATAGATATTTGCCATCCGGGGAGAAGGCAATCTGTGCACCGAACTGTCCACCATTGCCCCTCTCGCCATCGCGCCAGATCACTTTGAGGTTCTCCAGGCTCGCAGAATCCGGGCCCAGCGCCAGCCGGGCGCGTGCAAGAGCCAGACTCGAACCACCATCGCCTGGTTCTGAATAGGTAAGGTAGACGCTGTGGTCTTTGGCGTAGTGCGGCGAAAGAAAGACGCCCAGCTGGCCGCCTTGTCCTTTCGAAAGAACCGCCGGGACATTGGCGACGGGTGTCTTGGCTCCCTGCTGGGTGACCAACTGTATACCGCCGACCTTCTCGGTGATCAGCATGCGCCCGTCGGGCAGGAAGGCAATCCGCCAGGGCAAATCGAGAGTTGCTACCTGGACCATGTTGAAAGGCAGGCTAGCCTCGGGCTTCTGCTCACCTGCATTGATCTGGGCACCTGCATGGGGCGCCGCCACGGCCAGACATAGCACCGCGATCACTAACTGTTTCATCTCGTTTTCCTTCAATCTGTATTGTGGGCGTTCCTAAACCCGTAACCTGCCTAAACTTGTGAACACGCCAGGGGACGCAACACGAGGCTTGTTATGTTGGATACCGTTGGTGGGTCTAAGTTGAACCTCGGATCAGCAGCGAGCTTCTTCCAATCGGGATCGGCGAGAAACTTTTCCCAATCTGCCTCCAGCGATGGCATGTCAGGAAAGCTGAGCATATAGGTGAGATTCGGTAGATTCGGTCCGACCAGTGTATCGGCGTA
>JBARKD010000842.1:0-15402 GCA_049800615.1 Acidobacteriaceae bacterium
GATCTGCAGTTTGCCCTTATGGGAGCCAAACCCAACCCAAGCCACAAGCCTCCCCTTTGTCATTCCGAGAGAAGCCGAGGAATCTGCAGTTTGGTTCGTGGAAAAACAGCTTTCCCCTGCCCACAAATTTGTCATCTGCAGTTTGCTTCATGGAAAAACAGCCTTCCCCTGCCCGCAAATTTGTTGCCCAGGTAGCCGCTACGTTGCCATCTGATTAAGACCGGCGGCGCACGATCTCCTCGTAAAGCTGGATGTATTCCTTCGCCGGCTGCGTCCAGGAGTAGTCGCGCGCCATGCCGTTGAGCATCAGCTTCCGCCACTGTTGCTTATCCCCGAACGACGCCAGCGCCTTGCGCAAAGCCTGCAGCAAATCTTCCGGGCGATACTCGTGGAAGCGGAAACCGGTGCCTGTTCCCTCCTCCGGCGACCACTGCTGCACCGTGTCGTCCAGCCCGCCGGTGGCCCGCACAACCGGCGCCGTCCCGTACTTCATGCCGTAGAACTGGTTCAGTCCACAAGGCTCGGACCGGGAAGGCATCAGAACCATATCGGACCCGGCAATCACCTTGTGCGCCAGCGTTTCATCATAAGTGATGGCAACCGCGAATCTATGCGGAAGCCGTTCCTGCCAGCTGCGCAGCAGATTCTCGTAGTACGGCTCTCCGGTGCCGAGCACGACAAGAAGCACGTTCTCCTGCACCAGTTGATCGAAGATTTGCGCGAGCAGGTCGAAACCCTTCTGTGTCGCCAGCCGCGAGACCATGCCCACGACCGGTGTATCTTCCGCCACATTCGAAACCCCAAACGCGTGCAGAAGATCTTTGCGGCATGCCAGCTTACCATCCAGTCGTTCCGGAGTGTAGTGAGCAGCGATCTTGCTGTCTTTCGCCGGATCCCACACCTGGTAATCGATCCCGTTCAGAATCCCGCAAAGATCCTGCGCGCGGGCGCGCAACACGCCATCCAATCCATTGCCGAATTCAGGCGTCTGAATTTCCTGCGCGTACTTGCGGCTCACGGTGCTGATGGCGTCAGAGTAGACAATCCCGCCCTTCAGAAAATCGAAGGTTCCGTAGTATTCCGCCCGATCAATCGTGTACACCTCCCATGGCAGCAGAAGTTTCTCCACGGTCTCCCGCGGAAACCATCCCTGGCGGTCGGAGTTATGAATTGTCAAGAGGCAGGCAACATTCTTGAGCATCGGGTCGAAGTAATAAACGGTACGCAGCTGGATCGCCAGCACGCCCGCCGGCCAGCCGTGGATGTGAAAGACATCCGGCAGGCCAAGCAACTTGGTGCTATCCAGCACTGCCCGGCAAAAAAGCCCAAACCGCTCCGCATTGTCGGCATAGTCGCCCGAGGCCGTCTCATAGAGAAACTCGCGATCAAAAAGCTCAGGGCAATCAATGAAATAAAATTGCACTCCGTTGGGAGTGCCCCCATTCACCACGGTCACAAATCGGTTGTAATAAGAAAAAGGAATCGTCAGACTCCGGAGCGCAATCTTGCGCTCCTTCAAATGCTTTTGCACCTGCCGGTAGAGAGGCAAATAGACGGTGACCTGGTGACCTTGCCGAACTAACTCCGCAGGCAGCGCTCCGACGACTTCTGCAACGCCTCCCGTCTTGGCGTACGGAACGCACTCCGACGCGGCAAAAACAATATGCATTCGAGACCCCTTTTTGCAGGGGAATCCTTCCGTATGATGCAGTGCAGAAGGAACCGCCGCAATTGCGTAGTCTACCTGTGACATATGACCGCAGCAATCAAGCCGCGCCATAAACCCAGACTGGGGCAGAATTTCCTCGTCAGTCCGGCCGCGGCGCGCGCGATCGTAGACGCTTTGGGAGACCTGAGCCAGGCAACGGTTGTCGAAATCGGACCCGGACGGGGTGCACTCACCAGCCTGCTCGCCCCGCGCGCAAGGCAGCTCATCACCGTAGAGATCGATCGAGCGCTGGCTGCGCCGCTCGAGGCAAAAGGGATCGGTGTCATCTGCCAGGACGTTCTGAATGTCGACCTGACTCAGCTTGCGGTCCAGCAAGGCGCTCGCCTGCACGTGATAGGCAACCTGCCCTATTACATCTCAACGCCCATCCTGATGCACCTGTGCGCTCACAACGCAGCGATCGAAAGGGCGGTGCTGATGGCGCAGCGCGAGGTGGCGGATCGCGTCGCGGCCTCCCCGGGCTCGCGCGAGTACGGTCTGCTCTCGGCCACAACGCAGATGCACGCCAGAGTTGAAAATCTTTTCACCTTGCCGCCGGAGGCTTTCAGCCCACCGCCTGAGGTTTACTCCACAGTCTTCCGCCTGACGATGGATCCTCGCTTCGCCGAGTTGGAAGTAGAGTCCGCGGGCTTTCAACGTTTTCTCCGGCAGATTTTCGCCCTGAAACGCAAGACCCTGGCCAACAACTTGCGCGCCTCAGGATACAAAGCGGCTGCCGTGGATGCCGCCTTTGCCCGCTGCGGGATACAGGTACAAGTCCGGGCCGAAGCCCTGTCTTTGCAAATGACAGCCTGTCTTTACCGGGCTCTTCAAGGCTGAAAACTTAGTTCGGGGTGTCTCACGGAGACACCCCGAATGGAGAGCAACTTAGCGGTGACCGCCACCGCCGGCCGGCGCCGACACATGCGGCGCGGGCGGCGGAGCCGACATGTGAGGAGCCGGAGGCGGCGAGTAGTGCGGGGTGGGCATGGACCGCTCCGTATAGCTCGATCTCTGGCCGAAGGATTGCTGTGGAGCATAGCCCACATTCGGCCGCGGGTTAACGGTTTGCGGCCTCACCTCGGTAGGCCCTGGTTGGGGCCTCGCCATCTGACTTTGCGGCTGGAAGGACCGGTTGGACCCTCCCATATAGGTGCTCTCCGAGCTGACACGCACTCCGCCTCGCGGAACCGTGCCCCCCAGGAAGGCCCGCGTTCCCGGCGCTGTGCCATGCGCTGCTGTGAATGCCTGCGCACGCACATCGGTGCGCTGCACCGGGGCAATCGGACGCCCATTGAAGTTCAGCGCCGCTAGATGGTTGGGCACCGGAACGGGTCCCTCGTGGAAACCCCAGGGGCCTCTGGCTACCGGCCCACGGTCAACTACGACCAACCGTCCCGGCAGCGGATGCGCTCCGCCCGGCGGGTGAAGCGGCATGGCCCATCCCGGCGGATGGTTGCGGACGACAATCACCGGCGACCATACGGTTCCACAGCCACCGGGAGCCCAGCCCCAACCGAAGGAGTAGTAACTCCAGGCGCCGCAGTGATACGGCAACCAACCCCACGGGTAGGCCGAAACCCAGGTATAGCCGAAAGTCGGATAATTGGCCCAGTAGCCCGCGCCATAAGGATCCCAGCCCGTATCCACGCCGGCCGGAACCCAGACGTTGTTGCCGTCCACCGGATACCAGTTGCCGTAGGCATCCAGGTCATTCCAGTTTTCATTCTGCGGGTTTGCAGAATCGTCCCGCACAGGAGTCTGTTGCGACGCCTCCTGGGCGATCGCCTGGTCACGGTCCTGATTCCAGTTATCCCAGGAATCCCCGTTAATTCCCTGCGCGACTGCGTACGGCGTTCCGTTGTCTCCCGGGTGGATGCTTTGGTTCTCGGTCACAGCGACTGCGGGAAAGTTTTGTCCCTGAACGCTCACAGATCCGCTTATCACGGCAACATCGAATCCCGCATCGAGCCCGATACGAAGGATCGCGTTGGCCGTCGGCTGCACGGATACATCGCCAAACTGCACGTTGAAAGGTGGGTGACCGTCGCCGACATTGAATTCGTAGTAATTCAAACCAGCCAGCTGTTGCAACTGAACCTGGTCTTCTCCCAAATGATCGAACTGCAGCGAACTGTTAGGAGTTAGCCGGGCCACGCTTCCATCGCCAAATTCAACTTCCGCCTGCCCGTCATTGCCGGTCTGCAAACGCGAACCATCCAGCACCGGCATATTCATCACCGCCTGCTGGAAATCGGTTCCCTGCCCGCCTTGCAGTTGCACGGAGCCCTGGACGAAGCTCACGCGCGCAACATTGGGTCCGGCGGTCTGCGCACTGGCTAAACCCATTCCGGCAAGCCAGATCGCCGCGACCACACCCTTCTTCAACATTCCCAGGTGCCACATCGTGAAGCACCTCCATTTCCCCTGACAGGCTGCTGAAAAACGCGCCGAAGCAACGAGCGAGGCGCTAAATGCTGTATGTGCGCGTCAGCTCGCCACATCTTGTAGGCTCACCGAGCCGCGATTCCATTTTGCGGCAGCCTGCTAAGTACTTAAACCATCTTTCCGGCGATTAGTTTCTCAACCAAAGTTAGACGCAAATGACAGGCTAATCGCTCTTCGCCCCATCAAGAAGGGCGCGCGCACGCCGCTGAACCCGCTGTAAAACCGCCTCGTCCGAGGCCAGTTTCTCGAGAATCGGAGCAATGTTTTCGATTTCGATCGCCCGGTCATCCTTCACCATCTCCGTCAGGTTCTCCATCTCCCCATCCAGGCTCAGGCGCCCATGCTCATATTCGCGCTCCAGCTTGCCCCCTTCGTCCAGAGTCGCGGCTATGGCCTGAAACCGGTCCGTCAACTTATCAATCTGTGCGTTTTTGCTCCAGTTGTACATACAACTTCCCTTGCCTTCGGGGCCTTCGTACTCGAGGGTTTTGTTGCCCTGAAAAGCAATACTCTTACCTCCGTCATCGCAGGAGATGGCGAACAGCTTGTTTTTGTGCGCGATGGCAAACATCGATTCGCGCAGCGCTTTGGAGACGTGAATCGGGCGGTCCTGAGACTCGGAGCCTACGCTTTCGCCCTCCGCGGCGCCGGTGCTCTCAGAGGTGAAATGCCCGTTGCCGTCTTCCTCCACGGTGATTACGTACTTGTGGGGCTGGAGCTTGGGGTTTTCGTAGGTAAATCGGATCTGTGCGCCAGGAAGGCTGGTCGAGAAAGTCAGGGGCAGGATAGCCCAGATTGCTTTTCGCAGCAAATTCAACCGAGCCTCGACCGGCTGCGCAAAAGAGAGCTCCGAACCCTGCGTCCACAGCAAGTCAAGCGCGGGACTCCCCTTGCAGCATAAGGGTTTGCGCAGTATTTGCATGGCAAATCGCTACGGCCAGGGCATCCGCGGCATCGGCCGGCTCGGGCGGCGCATGGAGATTCAAAAGGCGGGTAACCATAAACTGAACTTGCTCTTTCTGCGCCAACCCAAAGCCCACCACTGCGGATTTGATAGCCAGTGGGGCGTACTCTGCTACGGGCAGGCCGTGCACCGCCGCCGCCAACAAAGCCACCCCGCGCACATGTCCCAATTTGAGAGCAGACTTGGCATTTACAGAGTAAAACACGCTCTCCACCGCCACCACATCGGGCCGGTGCAATTCCAACAAGGCGGACAGTTCCGAATAAATGTAGGCCAGGCGCATCGGTAGAGTTTGGCTCTTCGTCACCTTGAGCCCACCGGCAGCCACTGCGATCAGGCGCGTCTCCCGCGGTCCGGCTTGAACGTCTACGACCCCATACCCCGTACAATTCGTTCCGCAATCAACGCCGAACACGCGCATGTCGCGAGTCTATCCCACATGGGGAAGCCCCAGTAATAGTTATGTCGGTGCTACTTGGAAAGACCTTCCAGCGGCGAACTGGCCGTTGCATAGAGCTTGCGCGCCATACGCCCCGAGAGGAACGATTGCCGGCCGGCGAGTACCGCGTGCTGCATCGCTTCGGCCATGAGCACCGGCTTGGCAGCATGGGCTATTGCGGAGTTGACCAGCACCGCATCGGCGCCCAGGTCCATTGCCAGGCAAACGTCGGAGGCCATACCGACCCCAGCGTCCACGATGAGAGGCACCTCGGTGATCATCTCGCGCAGGATGCGCAGCGTTGCCAGGTTCTGCAAGCCCATGCCGCTGCCGATCGGGGCGCCCAGGGGCATAACCGCGGCCGCCCCGGCATCGATCAGCCGGCGTGCGAAGACTACGTCATCGGATGTATAGGGCAGAACCGTGAAACCCTCTTTGACCAGAACGCGCGTAGCCTCGAGCGTTGCCTGAACATCCGGGTAGAGGGTTGCCTGATCGCCGATCACCTCAATTTTGACCCAGTCGGAAATGCCGACCTCTCTCCCCAGCCGGGCGGCGCGGATCGCCTCGTCCGCCGTGTAGCATCCAGCGGTATTGGGCAGCAGGAAATAGCGTTGCGGATCGATGTAGTCGAGCAATGACTCCCGGCTCCGGTCAAGGTTCACGCGCCGCACAGCGACGGTTACCATTTCCGCTCCCGAAGCCTCAATCGCTGCCTGCGTCTCTTTACCGTCCTTGTACTTCCCCGTTCCTACGATGAGGCGCGATTGAAACGCCTTGCCGGCAATGACCAGTGGTTCCATGTTTGAATTGTAAGCCTCCCGAGCGACGAAAAATTCTATTGGGGTTTGAATGGGCGGCCTTCAGTTTCTGCGTGAGAACCGCCTTATGCAGGATTTAGTCCCGCAGGGACGGCTGAGGGCAAGATTCCCGCACAGACAGAATTGTCATCCCCAGAGCCTGTTACCTTTGGGCTTTGTATCTCGATCAGCTAAAGTACGCGCCCAGCAACAGAATTGTCATCCCGACCGGAGCGTAGCGCAGTGGAGGGACCTGCTGTTCTCCCGAACCGGCAATCGATCTTTATGGAACTATCGGTTCCGCACGCAGACTCTGAAGTCCTGCCCTCAAATCGAACTGAAGACCGGCTTTAGTCGAGGGCCCTTTTCAACCCCCCAACCAGAATTGTCATCCGGCCTAAGCCCCCCGCCAATGTGAAAGGCCCGCGCCAAAACAGGCGCGGGCCTCGATCACCGGTGAAACTGTGGAGTTTGGCTGAGGCGTCCGCTCTTCCAATTCAGGAAGTGGGCCTCGGCGGAGGAAGTTGCGAACCGCCAGGTCTAGAGCGAACGCTCTAAGCCTCAGTCACCTCACGTATTGAACTACAACTACCATCAGAAATTTGCATTCGCTGGATCATCCTCCTTTCCCGTGTAGCCCTAAATTAAAACGAGGAGCCGCCGCCGTCAAGCCAGGGGTTTGCGTGCCATCACAACCCATCACCACGAATGCCAATACCCATGGCGCTCCGTCAATTCCAGCTCTACGCCAAACAGCTCTCGCAGCCTTTCCGCGCGCAGCAGTTCTGTTTTGGGCCCATCGGCAACGATTCTTCCGCCGCGCATCATCACCACACGATCGATCTCCGGCAGAATATCCGCCAGGTGGTGGGTCACCATGATGATGCCGGTCGCGCCGCGGCCATTCGAGCCCACCGCCACCTGGCGCAGAATTTCCCTCAACTCGCGCTGCGCCGCAAGGTCCAGCGCGTTGCTCGGCTCATCCAGCAGCAGCATCTCCGGCCGGTGCACCAGGGCCCGCGCAATCATCACCCGCCTCTTCTCGCCCGCCGACATCTCCCCCACCCAGCGCTCGCGCAGATATTCCGCCCCCAGCAATGACAGCGCCTCCACCGCACTGGCGCGCATGGATTCGGTCACCGACAGATTTGGCCACAGGGTCGAGCTCGAAAAGAATCCGCTGACCACGGCATCCAGGCCGCGCGTGACCGCCGTGCGTTCTCCTGGCAATTCCGCGGCGACCACACCCAAATGCTTGCGCAACTCGGTGACGTCCCATCTGTCCCGGCCGTAAACCTTCAGTTCCATCCCCGGCCGAACGATGGGATAACACTCGCAAGTCATGGCCTTGATCAAGGTGGACTTTCCGCATCCGTTAGGCCCCAGGATGGCAATATGCTCCCTGCTGGCAATCTGAAGATTTACGTCCTGCAGCACTACTTTCTGGCCGCGCGCAACATCCACGTTGCGCATGCTGAGAAACTCCCTTGGCATCGTCATCATGAGGATCGGTTCTTGATAGAGTAAAGGCCACATGGGTCAAACGTCTGCAACTCCCCTCCTCCATGAAGACCAAGTGCCTCGCGGGTTTTCGTTTGCTGCCGTGCGGGCCGGTTTGAAAGCGAGTGGCAAGCCTGACCTCGCCTGCGCCGTGGCCGACGGTCCCGCAACCGCCGCCGCCATGTTTACCAGCAACAAAGTGGTTGCCGCCCCAATCATCGTTGGGCGGCGCCACCTCGATCTCAGCCAACATCGCCTTCGCGTAGTTCTGGTCAATGCCGGCAACGCAAACTGCGCCACCGGTGAAGCCGGCATCGCGGCCGCACAAGAGTCTTGCGCGAGCGCGGGAGCGCTCTTTGGGTGCGACCCTCATGCCGTCTTTCCCTCTTCCACCGGCATCATCGGCGTTTTGCTGCCGGTGAATAAAATTACGGCAGCCCTGCCTGGGCTGCGGGCCGCCCTTGGCTCTTCCCCGGCGCACCTCCAGCAGATGGCGGATGCCATCCTGACCACGGACACGCGGCCAAAGGTTGCCGCGGCCAGCTTCCAGGCAGACGGAGTCACCGTTCGCATTGCCGGGATCGCCAAGGGCGCGGGCATGATTCATCCCCAGCTGCAATCCGCGGGCAACGCCGCTCCTCACGCCACCATGCTCGTCTACCTTTTCACCGACGCGCAGCTCGAACCCGATGTCGCTTCCGACCTGCTCCAGCACGCCGTCCATCAATCCTTCAATCGCATCTCCATCGACGGAGATACCTCCACCAACGACACTGTGCTGTTGCTGGCAAGCGGGGCCAGTGGAGCCGCCGTACCCGGCCGCCACCATGAGTCGCACCGCACCTTCCTCGCCCCGCGCACGGCGGATTTCTCTGCCGCTCTCGACAACGTTTGCCTGTCGCTAGCCAAAAAAATCGTGGAAGACGGCGAGGGGGTGCAGCACGTCGTCGAGTTGGTCATTAACGGGGCGCTCCAGGATGCCGATGCTCTCGCCATCGCTCGCTCCATCGCCCACTCCCCGCTGGTCAAGACCGCGTGGGCGGGATGCGACCCCAATTGGGGCCGCATCCTGGCCGCCATTGGCTACGCTGGCGTAGCCATCGATCCTGACCGGATCGACATCTCCTTCGGTGACCTCGAGATTTGCCGGCAGGGTGGTCTCTCTCCGCTCTTCGATGAGGCCGCTGCGCACAATTACCTGAAGCAACGCAACCTGACAGTCCGGGTCGATCTCGGTTTAGGGCCCGGTACCTGCCGGTTTTGGACAACGGATCTTACCACGGAATACATCCGCATCAACGCTGACTACTCCACGTAGAACGAATTTTGGAGAAGCAGGGCCATTCCAGGAAGAAGCATCAAAATGAGTGCAGATTGCTAAAAACCCAGTCGATTCATGAACCGCGCGTTATCTAGAACCGGGAAATGCACAGGCTTATTCACACATCTGTGAAAAACTCCTGGCAGCCTTCCACATCTCGTTCACCCTAGGGAGATACCTTGGCTGGCAGCTCAACCGGCGGCTCGCTCATCAGCGACACGAAACTCAAGCAGCTTTATGCCACCATGCTGCATTGCCGTTTGCTTTCAGAACACGCGCGGAGCTTGCGCGGCCGCCGGCGCGATCTCTATTCCGCATCGCTCGGGCAGGAGGCAATTGTTACCGGATGCGCCGTCGATCTGCGCTCATACGACTCCTTGATCCTCGCCGCACATCAGCCGATTGCCGCTCTGGCCAAAGGGGCGAAGCTGAAAGATCTCATCAGCCGGCTGTATGCCGGAGAGGACGACGCGAATATACCGCAGAAGCACATCTTTCACCCCGCGCCGAATTTGACCGAACAGCTGCAAATGGCAAATGACATAGCTCTTGACGTTAAGCAAAAGCAAAAGGTCAATGTTGTGGTTGCGTATATCGCAATGCCCACGGCCAGTCTGGATGAAGAGCGGGGCATGCTCAAAGCTGCTGTCAGCCGGCGCCTGCCCATCATGTTTGTGGTCGAGAACAATCCCTCGGCTCCGCCCCATGCGAACAACGGCCGTCTGCGCCCGGCCCTCGAAGCACCGATCGATGGGTTGACCAGCATGGTTGTAGACGCCAACGACGTTGTCGCTGTCTACCGCGTTGCCTATGAAAGTCTCGATCGCCTGCGCCAGGACGGTGGTCCGGTGCTGATCGAGGGAAGGACTTATCGCCTGGATGGTCGACCTTCGCCCCGCGCCGAACGTGATCCCTTAACACATATGGAGCGCTATCTTTCTACTAAAAAGCTATTCAGCGATCACTGGAAGAATCAGCTCATACAACAGTTCTCGCGCGATCTGGACGATGCCATCCAGGCATTGGATCTCGAGACCACCCGTTATCTTCGCGCTTCACACACTCCTGCAAATGATTGACCCGCCGTCTGCGTTTAGTTAGCTTGAAACACAGGTGAACACGTTCTTGCCCGCACTCATCGCTTGTGTTTGAGGTGTAAGTGGAATTCCCCGCTGTTCTGTGTGCGCTGGCTTTGCTGACCCCTGGAATTTCAGCCGCCTCGACCATCGGTGTTCCGTACCAGATATCAGATCAGGCAACGCCGTCGGCAACTCAATCGGTTCCTCCGCAAACGCCACCGCCGCTGATAACTACACCCCCGTCTTCCGCCAGCCAACTTCCTCCACCGCGCGAGAACATCCACTTCGCACCCTATGAACCGCTCAAGTCCATTGAGGGCATGAGTTCCACGTATATCCCACTGGACAGTTGGATCTATCCCGCCGTGATGCGGCTGTACAGTATGGGTTTCGTCGACACGGTATTTCTTGGCATGCGTCCCTGGACCCGACTGAGTGTGGCCCACATGATGGAGGCTGGTTCGGACAGGATTACCGGTAGCAAAAACGACGAAGCCATTGAGATTTACGCGGCCATTGAGCGCGATCTGCAGCCGGATCTACGCATTCCCCTGGATCGCAGATTTGGACGTGCTGCGCTTGACTCGGTCTACCAGCGGGTTCTCGGCATAGGCGGCACTCCCTTGCGGGACAGCTTTCATCTGGGCCAGACCGACATCAACGACTTTGGCCGTCCTTATGCCGGCGGCTTCAATAGCTACACCGGGTTAAGCGTGCGCGCCAATTACGGCATGTTCTCCCTCTACCTGCGCGGCGAGTTCCAGCATGCTCCGTCCTGGGAAGGCTATCCGCTCAACCTTGCGGAAACCCTGGCCACCATCGATGATTTCGACACCTTCTCCATGCTCCCGTTAGCCGGCAACACCACCATCCCTACGGGCCCGGTCTCCTCCGTCAACAACCTCACGGTCCTTGAAGGTTACGTTTCTGCCCACCTCTTCAATCACGAGGTGTCGTTCGGAAAAATGGATAACTGGTACGGGCCGGGCGTGGGCGGCGGCATGGCCTGGAGCAACAATGCGGAAAACGTCTGGAGCTTTCGCATCAACCGCGTCGAGCCACTCTACATCCCCTACATCTCCCGCATTGCCGGCCTCATCCGCTACGACTTTTTTGTCGGCCCGCTCAAGGGTCACAACGTACCCGTGAGTCCCTGGGTGCACGCGGAAAAGATTGCTTTCAAGCCCACGTCCAACTTTGAATTCGGATTTCAGCGCACCGTGATCTGGGGAGGCAAGGGTCACGCGCCCATCACCCTTGGCACTTTCTGGCACAGCTTCTACAGCATCAGCGATACCAACGGATCGGAAAAGTTCTCCCGCAACGACCCCGGAGCGCGCTTCAGTGCTGTGGACTTCTCCTATCGCCTGCCGTATTTGCGCGATTGGCTGACGTTTTATACCGATTCCGAAGTTCACGATGATGTATTTCCCATCACTGCGCCGCGCCATGCCGCCATCCGCCCCGGCCTGTATTTGTCGCATTTTCCTGGCGCGCCCAAGCTCGACCTGCGTGCCGAGGCAGTCTCCACCGACCCCGATTCCGGCCTGAGCCATGGAGGGCAGGACATGTATATCGAGGTGGTGCAAAGAAACGGCTACACCAGCAATGGTCAGCTGATGGGAGACTGGATAGGACGGGAAGGAAAAGGTGGCCAGGCGTGGCTCACTTACCATCTCTCGCCCAGGGAATGGCTGCAACTGAATTATCGCAGCGCCAAGGCGGCCAAGGACTTCATTCCCGGCGGCACCACGCAAACCGACTTCAGCTTTGACGTTACCAAGCGTCTAACTCCTGACATCGAACTCAAAGCTGACGTGCAGTATGAGCGCTGGCTCATTCCTATCTACAAGGTTGGCCGGCAGACCGACACAGGCGTGACCTTCCAGATCACCTGGTATCCGCGCCTCGACCGCCGATTCTAAATCCAGCGATTCTAAGACCGGCAATTGAGATCGGCAAACGGCTGAGGACAGAATTATCCGCTTGCTGCTACTCTGTCCACGCAGCGAATTCATCCGCTCCTGTCGCCGGGCCTCTCGCTCCTGTAAGACATGAGCGGCAAAACCATTTCACGACCGGCGGAGGCGGGCATCGCAAGGGGACGGATAAATCGCGATTTATCGGGTACCACTGGCGGCTTCCGCCAGTTCTTGAATTGGCTCGACGACGGTATCGATTCCAACGGCGAGAAGTATCTTGAAATGCGTCGCCGGCTCGTCTCCTACTTTGACCGGAAGAATTGCGTATCGCCGGACGAGTTGGCGGATGAAACTCTGAACCGGGTAGCGCAAAGGCTGGAAGAACTGGGGTCCATTACCGGCACTGCTCCGGCTCAATATTGCTACGTCACGGCCAGGTTCGTCTTTCTCGAGTATCTCCGCAACCCCACGCGCGCTGGCGCCAGCCTGGAAGAGATGTCGCCGGCCCAGGCAGATTCCGCCTTAAGCACATCAACCCAGCCAGACAATGAGGCCGAAAACAAGGAGCACCTGTCTACCTGCCTGGATGAATGCCTGGGCAAGCTGGCCTCTGCCGACCGCGAGTTGATCCTCGAGTACTATCGCGGTGAACAGCGAACAAAGATAGAAAACCGCCGGAGCCTTGCGACCGGCCTGCGCCTGACCGTAAATGCCTTGACCATCCGGGCATCCAGGATCCGCAATAAACTCGAGTTGTGCGTCCGGGAGTGTTCTGTCACACGTGCATAGCCGTGGCAAGTCAAGAAATAGCGGCGACCCAACGGCCCGATGTGCAACTGAATGAGCGGCGACGCAACGGCCGGATGGACAACTGAATTGTCGTCTCGACCGAAGCGTACCCGGATTTCCTGTCACGCTGCGCCGGACACGTCCACGTGTGCGCCTTTCCATTAAAGAAAGGCGCATGAAGCTCGCCAACGCCACGAACCTCAACAGGAAATCCGGGGTAGCGCAGTGGAGAGATCTGCAGTTCGCTCAATCGGCGACGCAAAGGCCGGATGTACAACTGAATTGTCGTCTCGACCGAAGCGTAGCGCAGTGGAGAGATCTGCAGTTCGTTTAAGTGGCGACGCAACGGCCGGATGTACAACTGAATTGTCATCTCGACCGAAGCGTACCCGGATTTCCTGTCACTCTGCGCCGGACACGTCCACGTGTGCGCCTTTCCATTAAAGAAAGGCGCATGAAGCTCGCCAACGCCACGAACCTCAACAGGAAATCCGGGGTAGCGCAGTGGAGAGATCTGCAGTTCGCTTAATCGGCGCCGAAGGCGCGCCTGAAATAGTTTTTCTGTTCCTTCTTATAGAGGTAGATGATGCGCTCACGTCAGAACGTTGACGACCAGGTCCTCACCGATTATCTATTCGGAGACCTGCCCGCGGCCGAAACCGACCGGCTGGATGAGTTGAGCATCGTGGACGACGATTTTGCTGCGCGTCTCCACAGCCTTGAGACGGATCTGGTGGATGCTTACGTCCGCGGAGAATTGTCCGGGACCACCCTCACGAAATTCGAGAAAGTCTACCTTTCCTCAGCTGCGCGCCGGGAGCGAGTGGCGTTCGCCCAACAGCTCAAACTGCGAGTCCCCCAGGGCGCGAGTCGGCTTGCCACCGCAAAACCGGCGCGCTCATCGTGGATGAATCTCCTGCATTTTCCGCAGCTCGCATTTGCAGGTGGATTCGCGATGTTGCTGCTTGTTGGACTTCTGTTGTTCGAAAACCTGCATCCACGCGCCAACCAGACTGCGTCGAATCGCGCGCCGTCGCAGCCATCGGATATTGCGCGCCCACCAGACGCGAAACCGGCGAGCGAAGCACCACAACCAAACACCCCCGCCGCCAATGTCGCGCCGCATGTGCCTTCGCTCCCGGTAACCGTCTTCGCATTTGTTCTGGCTCCTCAGATGAGGGGAGCCGCACAAATCCCCAGGCTCGAGCTGCCGCAAGCAACCACCAGGGTCGACTTTCGCCTCGAGCTTGAAAACAACGACTTCCCGCGCTACCGTGTAGCCTTGAAGAGCCTCCAGTCGGAGAAAACTCTGTGGCAAAGTGCCGCACTGGCTCCGGCAACAAAAGGCAATAGCAGCGCACTATCGGTAAGAATCCCGGCCACGCTTTTGCAGAGGGGAATGTATCAACTTGATCTAACAGGAGTGCCGGCAAGCGGCGAAGCAGAGTTTGCCGGCAGCTACGCCTTTAGAATCGAGCCGCGCTAAAGGCTGCGCCTTGAGATAGAGCAAAACAGGTTGGACTGAAATGCTGCGTAAGATCGCGAGCTTACTTAGGATAGGGTGGACGGTATCGCTTGCCGCCGCAACCTTGGCTCGCGCCGATTGCCCGCCCGGCCAACCCCTGCTCACCGCTGCAACCGGATTCACTTGTCCCCTCACCGGCGGCCAGATCCGCGTCTATCGCCTCTCACTCTCTACCAACCAGTTGGCCGACATTCGCCTCGAAAAGAAAAACATCAACATCGTCGTGCGCGTCTCAGGTCCGCCGTCAGCAGCGGTTTCAGACCCCGTGCCCGGACCGCTGGCCGACTACGACAACGACGGCAAACCCGGAGGCTCCGAACACGTTCGTCTCGTAGCCGACTCTGCGGGCTTTTATCAAGTACAGGTGCGCGCAAGGTATGCTCATGATCCGCCGGGCGCATTTGCCATCGAACTCGAAAGCGTTCGTCCCGCGACCCATCAGGACCAGCTGCTTTTCCAGGCCCGGGAACAGAGCACGCAAGCAAAAATCCAGAGCGATGCCGGACACTATCCCCAGGCGCTCGAGCTTTCCCAAAGAGCTCTGGCGCTCGGGGAAGAAGCACTGGGACCCGACGGTGCTTACATGGGCGAGCTATCGCAGAGGCTCGGCTCCGTCGA
Source organism: Acidobacteriaceae bacterium (assembly GCA_049800615.1). Classification (GTDB taxonomy): domain Bacteria; phylum Acidobacteriota; class Terriglobia; order Terriglobales; family Acidobacteriaceae; genus PALSA-350. The sequence goes on from JBARKD010000842.1 coordinate 15,114, forward strand.
GTTTCTCACCGGAGATCGCGAAAAAGCGGCCTCAGCCTTCGAGCGTGCCATTCGCCTCGACCACGGAACCATCAACCACGGAACAATTGACCGCGGAACAGAGGACGCTGACAGCCCCCAGTTGGCATCCGCGCTTTTGGGAATGGGCTACGTCTATATCGCAGCCAACGACTATTCCAAAGCCGAAGAAGTTCTTCAGCAAGCCGTCGAGATCAGCACCCGGAACCAGGGCCCGGAGAGCTCTGCCGTTGCGGATTGTCTCGCGGCCGTGGCTCTGTTGCAGCAGCAC
>JBARKD010000843.1:0-10704 GCA_049800615.1 Acidobacteriaceae bacterium
TCTGTTGCCGGTCTCCTGGCTTCCATTGCAGGTAGGGCGGGTGTCTTTCGCGGCCCAATCGACGCCGTTCTGCAGGGAACAGGCCAGCAACAATCGGGAATCGTGGGAGCCATGGTAATCTGCCTAGCCATTTTGCTGGTGGGGGCGGTTGTTTTCGCCACCATCGCTGATCGACGCCGGAGGCAGGCCAAAGGAGTAAGCCTGGAACTTACGAACGCGCTCAGTGAGTGTAAGTTCGCGGGCGAAAAACTCAAGCAGCGAAATGCGGAGCTGGAATTTCGAGTGGCGGAGGGCGCAGGACAGCTGGAGGCTGCGACCAAGGAGTCGGAGGCTTTCTCGTACACCGTTGCCCACGATCTGCGCGCTCCCTTGCGCCACATCAGCGGATTCTCCAAGATCCTCCAGGACAATTACGCCGCGACCCTGGACGACACAGCGCAAGAGTACTTGCGGTTCATCTGCTCCGGCGCGAAAAACATGGGCCAACTCATCGATGACTTATTGACAATGGGACGAATCAGCCGTCAGGAGTTAGTGCCCAGGCCAACCGATTTGAACTTGCTTGTGGGAGGGGCTGTCAAAAACCTCCAGCCGGAATACGAAGGCCGTCAGATTGATTGGAGAATCGGGGAACTGCCTTTGGTGGAATGCGATCCGGCCCTGATGAAGGAGGTGTTTGCGAACCTGCTTTCGAATGCCGTGAAATATACGCGGCCGCGGGAAAAGGCGGTCATCGAGGTGGGGCGGGTTACGACGGATGGAGCGCCGACGATCTTCGTACGGGATAATGGCACGGGCTTCGACCAACGCTACGCGCACAAGCTGTTCGGCATGTTCCAACGTCTCCACACGGCGGAAGAATTCGAAGGCACAGGAGTCGGACTGGCCACGGTCCAGCGCATCGTCCTAAGGCATGGCGGGCGCGTCTGGGCCGAAGCCGAGGTGGACAAAGGAGCGACTTTTTTCTTTACCCTGGACGAAGGCCGCCGAGGTTCTACGAATGGAACACATCTTCAGCCCCAGGTGAGTCATGACACACGATGAAATCGAGATTCTGTACGTAGAAGACAATGCCGCCGATGTGGAGTTAACGATGGTCGCCCTCAGCCACAGTAGAATCGCCAACCGAGTGCAGGTCGCCCGTGACGGCGCGGAAGCACTGGATTTTCTCTTCTGCCAAGGGTCGCGCGCCGGCCGCGCGTTTCATCCTCCCAAGTTAGTCCTGCTCGACATGAAGCTGCCCAAGGTCGATGGACTCGAAGTGCTGCAGGCCATTCGCAAAGATCCGCGAACCAGCATGATCCCGGTCGTGGTGCTGACTTCCTCCACCGAACAGAAAGACATGCTGGAGAGCTACCGGCTCCACGTCAATAGCTACATTCAAAAGCCGGTAGATTTCGACACATTTCAGCAGGTTGTCCAACAGCTCGGCCTTTACTGGCTCGTGGTGAACCAGACTCCACTCCCTGGAAGTCTGCCCGCCCGCCAGGCGAGTGGAAGCTGACGGTATTTACAACCCGGGGCCCCCCTATGAACAAGCCGAGCCATCGCACCGCTATCCGAATCTGCTGGCAGAGAATGCCGTGGTGCCTATTGGTCGCGGGATCGGTGAGCGCGGGCTGGGCCGATCACACGGGAGGTGACCGGACGAGCGGCGCGCCACTCAAGCAAATGAGCCTGGCACAACTGGGGAACGTGGAAGTAACAACGGCCTCGAAAGAGCCGGAGGAGGTTTGGAAGACACCCGCCGCAATTTACGTGATTACCCAGGAAGATATTCGCCGTTCCGGGGCCACCAACCTGCCTGACATCTTGCGCCTGGCTCCGGGGGTTGAGGTGGGCCAAATCGACTCGGACCATTGGTCGGTGAGCATTCGCGGATTTGGAGCCGAGCTGGCCAACAAGCTGCTGGTGCTGATCGACGGGCGGAGTGTTTACGCGCCGCTCTTCGCGGGGGTGTATTGGCAGGCGCAAGCTACGCCAGTCGAGGACATCGAGCGCGTTGAGATAATCCGCGGGCCCGGGGGCACGATTTGGGGAGCGAATGCCGTCGATGGGATCATCAATATCATTACCAAGAGTTCCGAAGATACCCACCGGGCGATGGTGGCCGCCGGGGGCGGCAATGTCGACCAGGGTACCGGCGTGGCCCGCTACGGGGGCGCGAACGGCCACGGTTTCAATTACCGCGCATACGGCATGGGCTTCATCAAAGGTCACGAGTTTCATCCCGACGGAGAGAAATTTGACGATTGGCGCATGGGCCAGGCTGGATTCCGCACCGACTGGGACAAGAACACCCGCGATAAGTTCACGCTGCAGGGCGACATCTACCGCGAGCTTGCGGGCGAAGCCACCACTTATTCCCTGTATTCTCCGCCCTCCCAAGTCGGGGTAAACGGGAATGCCGATTTGAGCGGGGGGAACCTGGTGGCGCGCTGGAGGCGGGTGCAGAGCGATCGGTCAGATTTCCAGGTCCAGACTTACTTCGACCGTACTTCGCATTTCGAGCCGGAATATGGAGAGAAGCGCAACACCCTCGACATCGATCTCCTCGACCATTTGACTCTGCCGGGCCGGCAAGACTTCCTTTGGGGGCTCGGGGCGCGCGTGAGCCCAGGCAATTTTGTTCAACGCGTCCCCACCATCGACTTTCTGCCACACCATCTGACCGACCAGATTTACAGCGGGTTCGTGCAGGACACAATTCCTTTCCCGAGTCACCGGCTCTCCCTGACTATGGGGTCGAAACTGGAACACAACAACTACACCGGTTTCGAGATTCAGCCGAGTATACGTTTGCTATGGAACCGCACCCCTCGACAAGCCTTCTGGGCCTCTGTCACTCGGGCCGTCCGCACGCCCTCCCGTCTCGACGAGGACGTTCAACTCACCGATTTCGTGGAGACGACATCACTGCCGATTTTCCTGCGCGTCAACGGCAATCGCCAGTTCCACTCCGAAGAATTGATCGCTTATGAGACCGGGTTCCGCACCTTGGTCAGGCCCTCCTTGTATCTGGATGCCGCGGTTTTTTACAACCAGTACGACGATCTCTACAGCTTTCAGGTGGAGGCGCCGTTTCTGGAAGTCTCACCCGCGCCGGTGCACGCGATTATTCCGGTGCTTACCAGCAACGGAATCCACGGTTCCGGGAGCGGATTCGAACTGGCTCCCGATTGGAAGCCGGTGAGTTGGTGGGAAATGAGAGCCTCCTATTCCTACTTGAATATGGACCTGAAAACGAAGTCATGGAGCAACGACCCGACCAACGTCGCCGGCTATGAAGGATCGACTCCGCGTAACCAGCTCGTACTTCAATCCTTCGTGAACCTGCCACAGAAACTGGAATTTGACCAGACGTTTCGGTACGTCGAAGCGCTGCCCGCACAGATGGTCAACAGCTACGAGACCGCGGACGCGAGATTGGGCTGGCATCTTCGCCCGCAGGTGCAATTGTCCGTGGCGGGTCAAAACCTATTGCAACCGCACTACGCCCAGTTCGGAGGGAATCCGGGCGGGCTGGTTCAGGTCAGGAGAGGCGTTTACGCGAAGATCGTATGGCGACTAGGAGATTGACGTCGTACGAATGTTCCCTGCTCGCCCTTGTATCACGCGTACGAACCAGGTGGGAAACCAACAGCATGACGCGTGATCATCAGACGGTTGCTTTTCCACGGCATCGCGGGTTTTGGCGCGATCGTAGGCGTCTGCTGTGGAGATTCCTGGTGGCTGTTCCGCTGTTCACGGTTTTCAGCGCCCATGGACAGCAGAGACCTACCCAGTACCAGGTAGAAGCTACCTATCTCTATAACTTCAGTCAATTTGTCGCATGGCCGGCCACGCAGTCCACGGAGCGAAATCCTTTCAACATTTGTGTACTCGGCCAGGATCCTTTTGGGCCGGCCCTGACAAACCTCCTTGCCGATGCAACCGTCGGCGGGAAAAGCGTCACGGCCAAACGAATCGCCACGGCTCCGGAGGCGGTGGATTGCCGGATCCTCTTCATAAGCTCATCCGAGCAAACCCGACTCAAGGAGATTCTTACCACTCTCGCCAGCGCCAGTGTGCTGACCGTCAGCGACCTACCGGAGTTCACCCAGCGCGGGGGAATGGTTCAGTTCCTTTTGGTCGATGATCGAGTACGCTTCGAGGTCAACCTGGCGGCCGCAAAGCGCGGCGGCCTAACTCTGAGTTCCGAACTGTTAAAAGTGGCAACCAATGTAATTAGAACGATTCCAGCTGGAGATTAATACCAATGTCCGCCTTTCGCGATTACTCCATCCCCAAGAAGCTGACCTGGATGAACATGATGGTCAGCAGCGTGGCTCTGGGGTTGGCCTGTGTCGCTTTTATGACCTACGACCTGATCAGTGTCCGGGAGGCCATGGTTCACCAGCTTTTAACTCAAGCGCAGATCATCGGGTCCAACAGTACTTCCGCGTTATTGTTCAACGATCCCCAAGCGGCGGAGAAAACCCTGGCGGCATTGCAATCCGCGCCCAACATCATCGATGCCACCATTGCTACCGCGAACGGGCAGCCGTTCGCCAGGTACAGCCGCAACAGCGGAAAACAGGAACCGTCCGCACTGGCCAGGATTGCTTTTTCTCCCAAGCGATCTGAATGGTTCAGCCTCGGGCAGATTGTGGTGGCGAGCCCGATCGTCTTCCGGGGAAAGATTACCGGCGCCGTGTACATCCGATCCGATGTTCAGCAGCTGGTTGTTCATCTGAGGCGATACGTGGTGATCGTCGGCGTGGTATTTCTGATGTCGCTGGTGGCGGCTGTGCTGATGTCATCGCTGATCCGGCGCGCGATCACGGAACCCATTCTGGATCTGGCAAATACGGCTCGCATCGTTTCCCGCGAGAAGACCTATTCTGTCCGCGTGTCACCTTCCCGCAATCGCGATGAGCTATCGACTTTGATTGACACGTTCAACGAAATGTTGGCGCAGATTCAAGAGCGTGATACCGCATTGCAGAAGGCCCAGGACAGTCTGGAACAACGAGTACAGGAGCGTACGGCGCAGCTCAATGCCGCGAACGCGGATCTCGAGGCCTTTTCCTATTCCGTTTCCCACGATCTGCGTGCTCCCTTGCGTCACATCAGCGCCTTTTCAAAACTTTTGGGGAGCGAGTGCGGTTCGACGATGGATCAAAACGCCAAGCACTACCTGGCGCGGATCCAGGATGGCGCAAATAATATGACGGAGCTTATCGAGGGCTTGCTGAAACTGGGACAGGTTGGGCGACGCGAGCTCGAATGTATCGTTACCGACATGGACTGCCTGGTCAAAGATGTGCTGGAGGAGATGCAGCCGGAGTTGGAAGGCCGTAAGATCGAGTGGCAAATTGCCGACCTACCCTCCGTCGAGTGCGATCCCGCCATGGTGAAACAAGTGTTCACCAACCTGCTTTCGAATGCCGTCAAGTATACCCGGGTACGCGAAATCGCCGTCATTGAAGTTGGCCGGATCGAAGAGGAGGAAGTTCCTGTTTTCTTCGTGCGCGACAATGGCGCCGGCTTTGACGAGCGACACGCCGGTAAGTTGTTTCGCGTATTCGAGCGGCTCCATCGCGCCGACGAATTTGAGGGGACGGGCGTAGGGCTTTCCACCGTGCAACGCATTGTCAAGAAGCATGGCGGAGAGATATGGGCAAAAGGAGAAGTAGACAAGGGTGCAACTTTCTTTTTTGCCCTGGCGGCAAGAAATGGTAACGGGGGGCATTAAAAAGCGGCTTAACAATTACTGTGGTCTTACAAAATCGCGAGGAGTGATTTTGCTTGAGAGAAAATCACGAAAAGACCTCTTGCTTCGGCTTACACCAATTGTTAAACCGCTAGGCTGCGTCCGTTGAAGAGAGATTTGTTGGCAAGAGCACTGACCTGCAAAGGGCCTGGACAGGAGTTAGTAATATGGAATCCGGATCGCGTTCGAGTGCAAGCCCGCGGAAAGAACTGCGCTTGCTGATCGTCGAAGACAACCCGATGGACGCGCAATTGTGCCGGCACGAATTGGTCAAAGCCGGCTTTGAACCTATCGTCGATGTGGTCCAGACCGCCTTCAGGTTCGCCGAACGGCTCGCCTCCCAAACTTACGATGTTATTCTGGCCGACTACACCCTTCCCGGCTGGAGTGGAATGCAAGCTCTGGCACAGATGCAGCAGCTCAAGTACGACATTCCGTTCATCCTGGTCACTGGCGATCTTGGGGATGAGTTAGCGGTCAAGTGCGTCGAGGCTGGGGTAAATGACTATATTCTCAAAGATCGACTGGGACGACTGCCAGTGGCGATAGCCCGCATCCTGGAAGAGAAGAAGCTCCGCCAGGCGCGCTTGATTGCTGAGCAAACGCTGTTCTGCCAGAAAGTTGAGCTGGAAAACGCCCGCGAGAGACGGCTGATGATGAAAGAACGATTTCTCTCGCACGTGTCGCACGAGCTGCGTACCCCTTTAGCCGCTTCCTATCTATACCTGACGAACACCCTGGATGGATTTGCCGGCGAACTCAATATCGAACAGAAAAGTTGGCTGCAGGCAGCCGTCTCGAACCTGGATGAACTCAAACGGATGGTCGAGGAACTGTTGGAAGGCACACGAGCCGGACTGGATGAGTACAAGTTCGCACCTGGCGCTATGTCATTGGCCTCTTCCGTCAATCAAGCCTGCGAAGAGCTGCGAACCAATGCCGATGCAAAGAACATTCGTCTGATACCTTGGGTTCCCGACCACTTGCCTCCCGTGTACGCCGACCCGCAGGATGTAACTCAGATATTGACAATCCTGCTGCGGAACGCAGTTAAGGCGACAAAAGAAAGCGAGGAAGTCACAGTGCGCGGCGAGGTATTCAACCTCGCCGCGCATTTCGCGCGGGTGTCGGTTTCCGACATCGGTCCGGGTATGAGTGCAGAAGACGTCAAGACCGTATTTGAGCGTTTGTATCAAGTTCCCGATCCTGACCGGCCGAGTCGCCAAGGTCTGGGTACCGACCTTGATCTCTGCGAAAAGTTAGTCGCTCGTCAGGGCGGGCGCCTTTGGGTTGACAGCCAGCTCAACCACGGCAGCACATTCTCTTTCACCTTGCCGTTGTTTAATGGCGAAGAAGGCTCATCGGTGTGAATTGAAAGTCAGACGCCAGCCATGGAGTTTTGGAACGGCATGAGGTCTGCATACTGAAAGAAAAGGCCGCGATTGCTCGCGGCCTTTTGTTTTCGTTGGATCGGCTGATTTACTCGGCGGCCATTTCTTCGGCTTCGCCTTCCTGCCGCATCATTTCCAGTTCACGCTCGGCTTCCTCGAAGGCGGCGGTTACTTCCTGCTGCACGCGGGCAGCGGCCTCTTCGAGCTCTTGCGAGAGCTGTATGTTGCGGTAGTACTCCATGCCCGTACCTGCCGGGATGAGTCGGCCGACGATGACGTTTTCCTTCAGGCCGCGCAGGCCGTCGACCGAGCCGTTAATGCTGGCTTCGGTGAGCACGCGCGTGGTTTCCTGGAAGGAGGCGGCAGAGATGAAGGAATCGGTCGAGAGCGACGCCTTGGTGATGCCGAGCAGCAGGGGACGGCCAATCGCCGGCCTCCCGCCCTTGGCAATCACACGCTCGTTCTCTTCGCGGAAGCGGAACTTGTCGATCTGCTGCTCAAGCAGGAACGAAGTATCGCCCACTTCTTCGATCTTCACCCAGCGAAGCATCTGCCGGACGATGGTCTCGATGTGCTTATCCGAGATGGCCACGCCCTGCAGGCGGTAAACTTCCTGGATTTCGTTGACCAGGTATCCCTGCAATTCCTTCTCGCCCAGTACGGCCAGGATGTCATGTGGGTTCAGCGGGCCATCCATCAGCGGCTCGCCAGCCTTCAGACGCTCGCCTTCCTGCACGTTGACGTGAACGCCGCGCGGCACCGAGTATTCCTTCTCCTCGCCATTGTCCGCAGTGACATAGATCTTGCGCTGTCCCTTGGACACTTCGCCGAATTTGACCACGCCATCGATTTCGCTGATGATCGCGGTTTCACGCGGCTTGCGGGCTTCGAACAGCTCGACCACGCGCGGCAGACCACCGGTGATGTCCTTGGTACGGGTGGTTTCGCGCGGGATCTTGGCCAGCACGTCGCCTGGAAAGACCTCGTCGCCATCCTGAATCATGAGGTGAGCGCGGCTGGGCATCAGGTAGCGCTTGTTGCCTTTGGAGCCCTTGATGACGATCGCGGGCTGGCGCTTCTCATCGGCTGCTTCCGCAACCACGAGCCGCGACAAGCCGGTCACTTCATCCACTTCTTCATTCAGGGTGATGCCTTCCTGCAGGTCCTTGAACTGGATCGTCCCGCCAATTTCCGTGAGGATGGCAAACGTGTATGGATCCCACTCGACCAAAGTCTGCCCGAGTTGAACCGCTTGGCCGTCCTCCACCTTGAGCTTGGCGCCGTACACCACCTGGTAGTGTTCTTTCTCACGGCCGCGGTCATCGAGCACAGCGATCGCGCCCGAGCGATTCATGGCTACCAGGTCTCCCGACTTCGAACGAACGGTGAGCATGTTCAGGAAGCGAACCGTACCCGCATTCTTCGCATCGAGGGATGACTGCTGCGAAACACGGGATGCGGTGCCGCCGATGTGGAAGGTACGCATCGTCAGCTGCGTTCCCGGCTCGCCGATCGACTGGGCCGCGATGACACCCACGGCCTCGCCCAACTCCACCATACGGCCGGAGGCAAGGTTACGTCCGTAGCAAAGGATGCAGACGCCACGCTTGGACTCGCAAGTGAGCACGGAGCGGATCTTCACCTTCTCGATGCCCGCGCCCTGGATTGCGTTTGCGAACTCCTCGGTGATTTCCTGGTTCACTTCCACGATCACGCTGCCTTCGAAGTCCTTGATCTTCTCGAGCGATACGCGGCCAATGATGCGGTCGCGCAGCGGCTCGATGATCTCGCCCGACTCGACGATAGGACCGACGTAGATGCCCTCGACGGTGCCGCAGTTCTGCTCACTGACGATCACGTCCTGGGCCACGTCGACCAGGCGCCGGGTCAGGTAACCCGAGTCAGCGGTCTTCAATGCCGTATCCGCCAGGCCCTTGCGAGCGCCGTGGGTGGAAATGAAGTACTGCAGCACGGTGAGACCTTCGCGGAAGTTCGCGGTGATCGGGGTTTCAATGATTTCGCCGGAAGGCTTGGCCATCAGGCCGCGCATACCGGAGAGCTGGCGGATCTGCTGCTTGGAACCACGAGCGCCGGAGTCGGCCATGATGTAGATCGGGTTCATGGCGCCTTCTTTGTCGGCGTTCTTCATGTTGTCGAACATCTCGTCGGCAACTTTCTCAGTTACCGCTGACCAGATCTGGATCACCTTGTTGTTGCGTTCGCCGTTGGTGATGGCCCCATCCAGATACTGCTGCTGGACGGCAATCACCTGTTTCTCAGCGTCGCGCACCACGGTGTACTTGGTATCGGGGATGACCATGTCATCCAGACCGACGGACAAGCCGCTGCGGGTAGCGTACTGGAAGCCAAGGTCCTTAATGCGGTCGAGCATTTTGACCGTCACTTCGAGGCCCAGGTTCAAGTAACAGTAGTTGACCAGCTGGCCGATACCCTTCTTTTTGAGCAGGCCATTGATATAGGGCATGCCTTCGGGGAGAGCATCGTTCAGGATCGACCGGCCGACGGTGGTCGAGATGTACTGCTTGTCGTACTGCACGGGCTCGGTATGGATCAGATCCTGATCGTCGTACGCCGTAGTCATGTCCAGAACCGGCCCGGTGTAGCGCAGGCGGATCGGGGTCAGCGTCTCGACCTCTTTGGCTTCGAGGGACATCAGGACTTCTTCCGTGTTGGCGAACACACGGCCTTCGCCCCTGCCGCCCTTCTTGGCCTTAGTCAGGTAGTAGAGCCCAAGGACCATGTCCTGCGTAGGCACGGTGATGGGCTGACCTGATGCGGGCGAAAGGATGTTGTGCGATGCCAGCATCAGCACGCTGGCTTCCACCTGGGCTTCCGGAGACAGAGGAATGTGCACGGCCATCTGGTCGCCATCGAAGTCCGCGTTGAACGCGGTGCAGACCAGGGGATGGATCTTGATAGCCTTGCCTTCCACCAGCACCGGCTCAAATGCCTGGATTCCCAGACGATGCAGGGTCGGAGCGCGGTTGAGCAGCACCGGGTGGTCTTTAATGACTTCTTCCAGGATGTCCCAAACGATGGGCTCCTGCATTTCGACCATTTCCTTGGCTTGCTTGATGGTGGTGCAGTGCCCGGTTTGCTCCAGCCGGTGATAGATAAAGGGCTTGAACAACTCCAGAGCCATTTTCTTAGGCAGGCCGCACTGGTGCAGCTTGAGCTCGGGACCAACCACGATCACCGAACGTCCGGAGTAGTCAACACGCTTGCCCAGCAGGTTCTGGCGGAAACGGCCCTGCTTACCCTTCAGTGTGTCGGATAGCGATTTGAGCGGGCGATTGTTGGCGCCGCGCAGCACACGTCCACGACGGCCGTTATCAAACAGCGCGTCGACGGCCTCTTGAAGCATGCGCTTTTCGTTGCGCACGATGACTTCAGGCGCATGCAGATCCATGAGCTTCTTGAGGCGGTTGTTGCGATTGATGACGCGGCGATACAGATCGTTCAGATCGGAAGTCGCAAAACGTCCGCCATCCAGCGGCACCAGGGGACGCAGTTCCGGAGGAATGACCGGAATGACAT
>JBARKD010000844.1:0-18195 GCA_049800615.1 Acidobacteriaceae bacterium
CGCCCCCGAAATATGGGTCGAAGAAATATTTCGCCGCCAACTTCCAGGTGATCCACGCGTCGCTTTCGCCGCCGCATTCGGTGTAAGTTGCCGGCACGTAAATGTTCCCGTTCAAGGGGGGCGGCAGCTCGCCGCTCACGCAGGGCTTGGGATGCAAATGCCTGAAGAACAACCTTTGCGTCAGGGAGTACTCCAGTTCATTGGTATCGCTCACCACATCCGTGGCATCGAAACGCGGAATGGATGAGAAGTTATTGACTCCTGCGACGTAGCGATAGCGCAGTTCGGGTTCGATGGTGTGACGCAGATCGCTGCCGAAGAGCCGCTCCACTACGGGGGCCTTGAAGTCGCGAACCAGAACAGGCGGCCGCAAATCAAAGCTGGCTTCCAGGTCGGAACGATTAACGCTGGAATTTCCTGCCACCGGAGGCGAATTGCCCGGAATCTGATCCTGCGTGTAGTACGTTTCGCGAGCGCCGACCTCCGGCCAAAAGGTCCAGCCATCGGCATGCAGCGGGATGGAGACATGGGGGTAGAGATCGAAGCGGCCAACTGTCCCGCTCTGGAATCCTGGCTCGCTGCGCGTGAGACCGCCTGCTGAACCATCGACTCTCCAGTGCATTGGACTGCCTTCGACCGTGCGATCGAGAAGATTGAAATCAATCCCGGGGACGTGGACGATCCGGATCTCCGGCGTATCAAACGTGTTGCCCACCAGGGTAATTCCTTCGAAGTTCTGATAGCGGTCGAAGTGAATGCTGGCCGAAAGGTCGTCCACGTTGTGGGTGACGAACGCCGATGAGGTCACTTGTGAGGCCACGGCCTGGGCGAAGGACTCTCCAGAGAAAACCCTATAAACATAAGAGCTTAAGTATTCCCCTGTGGCCACGGCACGGTCGTGCTGATCCAGATCGAAGTCGCGGCGACCATTAAAGACGACGTCCTGACCGCCCTCATTGAGGTAAGTGGGCGCCAACCCGCGATCGAAGAAGGCAACAAAATGAGCGCTGGCAAAATCCTCCCCCCGTCCGCGATAGCGAAGCTCCCCGTTTGGCGACCAACCGCGTTTGGAAAAGTACTGCGTGCCCATCGTGGCGTCGGCGCTGTGGTTGATGGCCCAATAGATCTGCTCACCAATGACGATGCCTTTAATCGAAGAGTTGCTCAGGGTGGGAATCAGCAGACCGCTCTGCCGTGACGTGGAGTTCACCGGGTGGGTGACGTAAGGCAGATAAAGGATCGGCTTGCCCAGCAGCGTGAAGTAGCTGTTATTCGCCCGCGCCTGCCCGTAAGCCACGCGAATGAGCGCGGAATGGATTTGCCAATCGGGATCCGGCAAAAGACAGGACGTCATCGTGCCTTGCAGGAGCCGGTAGCGCTCCGGCCCCTCCTTAATCAGCACGCGGCCGGTAAACAGAAACGGGTTCCCGGTCGTGTAGACCAACTTGCGGTTGACCGAAGAAGGCCGCCGGCCGATGCTTCCGGTCACATTTTCGAAACGGCCGGTTTCCAATTCCAGGTTCAGCTTGCCGCGATCGGCAAGGATCAGCTCGTCGTTCCGCTTGCCTTCGAGCCGCATATGGCCGTCCGCTTCCGCATCCTTGGTTTCGTCATCGTAAGAGATCTTATCGGCGGAAAGGGTGAAGTCCTTGTAGTCGATCCTGACGTCGCCCGTCAGCACATAAACATTCCCGTGCTTCTCCTGCTGTCTCGATTCAAGCCGCACGGGAACACCACCAGGTGGTGCGGGCACTACTTGCGCAATGGGATATTGCGGAGAATCGGGGAGCTCGGAAGCCGAGGGAAGCTGCCTGGTCAACGTCTGCGGGTAAACCTTCAGATGACACAGCATTAACGCCGTGATAAACAAAAAGGTGCGGACTCTCATTACCAGGAGCGAGGCTAGGATTTCAAACGGCCTACTCCCAATGTACTTGATTGGCCCGCTGCTCTGGTCAAATACTACAGACTCATTCTCTCGCCTTCATTGTGTTGGGCAATGAAGAAGGATGCGTGTTTTCTGTTGTCTCCGCCCCCCGCCGTCGTATGGTACACATCAGCGCAGGTGTGCCTGTCTCCCCTTCTTTGTTCTACGGGACCCCTAAAAATGGATTACAAAAGAGGAGAACAGCATTGAGTCCTTCTTCGTCCAATGTCGCAGAGAGTGTTTGCCATGGGGATACAGAAAGTATCCCGGCCTGGAAGCAGGAATTGAACGACCGCCTTGCAGCAACGCGTGGGCGCCGCCGGCGCGATAAAGAGGATCAGATCGCGCTTCCCGGCCTGGAGGGCGAGCAGGGCAAGGGCGACTCCCGCGCGGCGCAACTCGCCGCCAAGGTAGCGCAGCGCTATGCCGATGCTCCCTCGTACAGTGACTGTTTAGCAGCGGCGGCGCGGGCCAAGGCAGACGCTGCGGATCGCGTGAAGGCGGAAGCAGCGGCGCGCGTGAAGGCGGAAGCCGCGGCGACGCCACCTCCCGCGCCCCAGCCGGCGTTGGAAAATTCAAAGGCAATTCTCAGCACGAGGGAAAAAAGCCATTCTCCTGGGCCGCAGATTTCCAATCCTCAGCTTGAGGAGCCGGCTTATGAACTGGGATCCGCGACGGCGGCGGTTGAGCCGCTCGCGGTCAATCTCATCGAACGTCCGCGGGAGTTGGTTGCGGCGCGTAAGGCTCGGCCTCGGCTCGCGGAAGGTCCCTTGCGGGAAGGCGCGCACGAGGGACGGGATCAGTTCAAGATTTTTGAAGTCGCCGCCGATAGCATCTCGCAAACTGTAAGCATTGGGAAGACTCCTGCTGACTGGACTCCGATACGGCTGGAGACCGAACCTGCCGGCCTGCGTTCTGTTGCCGAGACTCCCGCTGCGCATATCCCACTGCAGACCGCATCGTTCGAAGACCGGATCATGGCTGGGCTTTTCGATCTGGCCCTCATCGTAGCCGCGTTTGCCGCCTTCGTTCTGGTCTTTGTTGCCTGTACGGCACATCCGCCCATGGGCAAACCCGCGTTAGTCGGCGCCGGATTGGTGATGGCCGCTTTCGGAATGCTCTACCAATACTTATTTTTCAAGTATGGCGACGGCACGCCTGGAATGCGATATGCAAAGATCGCACTATGCACTTTCGACGACGAGAATCCGACTCGCCGGGCGATGTGCAGGCGGGTTCTGTATCTCGCGCTCTCTGCCGCCCCTCTGGGGCTGGGTTTTGCCTGGGCATGGTTCGATCCGGATCACCTGGCGTGGCATGACCGGGTCTCGCGCATCTACCAGCGAAGCTATCTCTAAAAAGCTGGGTGGCCCATCCTTTCCCATTTTCTGGGAAAGGGTGGGAAAACCAAGAGAACGCCGGCCCCGCGATTGGTTAAGACGCGGGATACAGGAGTGCGGAGGCGGCTGCGCCAATAATCGCTATCTGCGGATCATCCGGCACAATTTCCAACGAGTAGCTTTGCAACGGGCTCATCTTGACCATCTGCCATAAGTACTCTTTGAGGAGATTCAGATCCAGAAAGCGAACATTGAGCCCGGAGTAGTAGAAGCGTCCGGGACCGCCTAAGTGGATTGAGGTGGCCGTAGCCGCGCCGAGCCCGCGATGCCAAAGGCGCACGAAATCCATGCAACGCGGATCGCCCTTTTTCGCAGCGGCAAAAACCTCTTCCGGCTCCATATCCAGGAAGCGTAAGCGCATCGCCCGGTAGCCCATGATTCCTTCCAGATGCCCTCGGCCGCCGCAGCCGCAGTAGGTCTCCTTCGGGTCGAGCGTCACCACCATGTGGCCGCCCTCCCACACCCCTTCCGCGTAGGGATAACGGCCGAATCCGATTCCATTGCCGATGGTCCACACACGGACCAGACGATCGGTGCGCCCCTGAGTCACTGCCAGGCCGGCTGCCACAGCGTCCGCATCGTTCATGGTCTTTAATGGCCCGACGATCCCTTTGGACTGAAATATCGCGGCCAGCCTCTCAGCTATGTTTCCGCCCTTTAATTGAGCAAGGTTGGGCGAGTCCTCCACAATCCCGTTGCGGATGATTCCCGGAAGCGCCACGCCAATCGCATCGAACTTGCCCTCCGGATGGAGGGCCAGCACCTGGTCGCTGATCAAATGGCAGAGGCTCTCAAAGGGATGTTCCAGTAGAGCTTCGTGATCGTCCGGGTTCGTCGGATAGGTGTGGAGCGACCCCGCGAGCTTGTGATCTTCCACCAGCCCCGCCACAATTCTTGAGGACACCACAACGCCTATGCTTCTATCCATGCGCCGCTCCCTGTTAGTCCGCCGCCCGGGCCAACCGGTTGATGCCGTTAAATGCGGCAGCCTTATAGCACTCGGCAAGGGTGGGGTAATTGAACACCGTATCGATGAAGTAGTCTAGTGTGCCGCCGAGGGCCATGACGGCTTGCCCGATGTGCAGCAATTCGCTCGCGCCCTCTCCGATAATGTGCACGCCCAGCAAATGCCGTGTTTCCCGATGAAAAATAATTTTCAAACGGCCGGTGGTATCGCCTCGGATCTGGCCGCGGGCGATCTCGCGGTAGTAGGCCACGCCCACCTCGTAAGGTACATCTTCATCCGTCAGCTGCTCCTCGGTTTTGCCGATAAAGGAGATTTCCGGGATCGTATAAATCCCGTATGGATAAAAGCTGGGATTGGATACCAGGTTCTCATTGCCAAAGGCCCTGGCCACTGCGATCCGCCCCTGCTCCATCGACACGGACGCCAAACTTGGGAAGCCGATCACGTCGCCCACGGCGAAGATGTTCGGTACCTTGGTGCGGAAATCTTTATCTACCGGGATGCGACCGCGGGAATCCGGTTCAATGCCAACCGCAGGCAAGTTCAGCTGGTCAACGTTGCCGGAACGCCCAACGGCATAGAGCAAAGCTCCGCCGGAAATCTTCTTGTTGCTCTCCAGGTTCGCGACCACACTGCAATCGGGTAGTTCCTCCACGCTTTCCACTTCTTCATGCAGGCGCATAGTCACGCGGCTGTCGCGCAGATGATAGCTGAGCGCCTCCACGATTTCCTGGTCGGCAAACTCCAGCAGCTTGGGCCGCTTCTCGATCAGGGTTACGCGTACGCCGAGCGCGGCAAACATGCAGGTGTATTCCACCCCGATCACACCCCCACCCACGACAATCAGTGACTTGGGCAGGTTGGGCAACTCCAGAATCTGATCGCTGTTGACGATGGATCGTCCGTTGATCGGCACCCGGGGAGAGTCGGCCGGCCTGGTCCCCGTGGCAATAATGATGTTCTTTGCCTCGTAGACCTGCGTGCCCCCCTCATTCGTCACCTTCACATGCGTGTTGTCTTCAAGGCTGGCCACTCCTGGGAGCACATCGATCCCATTGCGTGAAAGCTGCGCCTCGGTCACGTCGATCTCGGTCTTGATCACATGCTGGACGCGGAAGGCCAGATCCGCCATGGTGATCTTTTCTTTGACCTTGTAGTTCATGCCGTAGACCGAGCGATAGCTGTACCCGGAGAGATGCATCACCGCTTCGCGCATGGTCTTGCTGGGAATGGTGCCTGTATTTACCGAGACTCCGCCGATGGTCCGCATGCGCTCCACCACGGCCGCCCGCTTGCCAAGCTTGGTGGCAAATATTGCCGCGCGCTGCCCCGCTGGGCCGGAACCAATGATCAGAACATCGTAGGTAATCATGCCTTGTTGGAGCCTTGTTGGAAGCGTACCGGAAACACCAACCGGAGAGATTAATTTCCCATTTTTGTGGGCCTATCGAATGCCCGAATTGAAACCGTATGACTTTGTCTAGCATACGCCCGGCGATTCCTCAACTAGACTCCAGTGCATGCGACTCTATGCCATCACCGATCGCTCGCGGGGTCAGAAGCCGCTTCTTAGCCTGGTGGAAGGTTGGTCCAACGGTGGTGTGCATTTCATTCAACTGCGAGAGAAGGATCTCGACCCGGAGGCCCTTCACGCGCTCACGCAGCAGACGTTGGCCGTCATCGATCGCAGGCGTTCGAAGCTGCTGGTGAACGTTTCCGGAATGCGATCCGCTGCTTCCGTGTTGGAGGCGGGCGCGGATGGCGTGCATTTGACCGGTAAACCAATTCCCGGCTTTGCTAACAGCGTACGAGCCTGCAGGCGGGATGCGATCGTCAGCCTCCCGTGTCACACGCTGGAAGACATTGAGGTCGCCACCGACGAGAAGGTAGATCTCGTGCTTTTCTCACCGGTCTTCGAGAAGGTTTTCGGAGAAGCCTTCCCGGCGCAGGGCCTCGACGGACTTCGCCAGGCCTGCACTGCGGCGCGGGGCATTCCTGTGTTTGCCCTGGGTGGGGTGACGGCTCGAAACGCCTCCGATTGCGTGGCTGCGGGCGCCGACGGAGTTGCCGCGATCCGGCTCTTCGCGGGCGAAGAATGGCGCAGGCTCGCCGAGCGAAACTGAGCATGGGGAAACATATATAGTGGGATAAGAAGCAACCATGCAGAGTTTTCGTTTGAAAAATTTCTCAACCTTTCCCCGGCTGACCCGCAAGTGGCGCTCCATCTCCTCTCTCAGCTTCCTCATCCTGGCGGGTATCCTTACTTGTCAGGCGCAAGACACGCAGCCCGCCGCGCCAAAGCTGAAATTTGATGCCGGCGTGGGCGGCTTCTATCAGGTGACAAATGCCGCGAACGGCAATTTCATTCGCGACGATACGACGGAATCGGGCGGCGTTTTGATCAGCGTGCGGCAGCCATATCGCCCCTGGCTGGGCTGGGAAGCCAACTTCGGCTACACCAAGTTTTATGACGCCTACAACAAGAACAACGTCAAGGTGGAAAGCAATGTAACCGATGTGAGCTTCTCCTACCTGTTTCAATCCCCCACGGTTTACGGAGTCCAACCCTACGTGAGCGTGGGCGGCGGTGTCATTGTCTTTTCTCCCATCCAGGGGACGCTGACGAATCTCCTCTCACCGGCGCAAAGTTTACCCTCGCAGTTAGTGCCGGAATTCGCTTACAATTTTGGCCTCAACTACCCTGTGTTTTCACGGCTGGGGGTGCGCGGTGGGCTTCGCGGGTTGATGTACAAAACGCCTGATTTTCACCAGCAATACATTAATACGCAAACCCTGCGAACAACTCTGGAACCAAACCTCACCATTTATTATCGATTCTGATCCGGAGATGCCATGGGCCTCGTAATTACGGTACTCGACCTTGAACGGGAACCGATTGAGTTCAGCGAGACGATACCCGCTGGCGCGATCGACTTTGGGTCCGGGGTGCAACAGGTAGGCGGAATGCCGGTGAGTGGCCGCGCCGACCTGATCACGGAAAACCGCGGCGCTCACACGTTTGTCCATGACATCCGTTTGCGCGCTCGCTATGAGGGAAATTTCGAGATGCCTTGTGCCCGCTGCCTGGATCCTGTGGGCCAACATCTCGAGGAGACGTTCGATCTGCTTTTCCGGCCCACGGGTGCCGACGCAGGCGCCCCGGAACGGGCGATCTCGACCTCCGATACCGAAATCGGTTACTATGATCAAGGCCGTCTTGCGGTCGAAGACGTTCTGCGTGAGCAGATATTGTTGTCTTTGCCAGCCAGAGCACTCTGTCAGCAGGAGTGCAAGGGAATCTGCCCCCGGTGTGGACAAAATCGCAACCACGAAGTCTGTGCCTGCGAAACAAGCCAGGCCGACGCGCGATGGGCAGCGCTGGCCGACCTCCGCAGTAAGATGAAAACGTCAAGTTGATAGCGATCTCAGGCTGGAGCCGTACAGTCACGGGAGACCGCCTGAAAGGAATTTGCAATGCCGAATCCAAAGCGGCGCCATTCAAAGGCCCGCACCGCCAAGCGCCGTTCGCACGACGCATTAACAGCGATCAACGTCTCGGAATGTCCTAATTGCCACGAGCGCAAATTGCCTCATAGGGCTTGCCCGAAATGCGGGACATACAAGGGTCGCGACGTGCTCGAAATCAAGGAAGCCTAGCCCCTTCTGTGGCCATCCTGACGGATATTGCCCTCGACGCGATGGGGTCGGATAAAGCTCCGGAGCCTGAGATCAAGGGTGCGATTCAGGCCTGCCGTCATCTCCCTGTGCGCATTCATCTGGTAGGTCCGGAAGACCGGCTACGTGCGGGCTTGCGCGAGGCAGCCGGGGCAAGGGAACTCCCCATCGTGATCGTTCCAGCCTCGGAATGGATCACTATGGACGAGAAGGTCGCCGTCTCGATCCGTAAGAAACCCGGCAGCAGTATGCGTGTGGGCCTTCGTCTGGTTAAGGAGGGCCGCGTTGCCGGCTTCCTGACCGCCGGAAATACGGGTGCGGCGATGGCCATTGCCAAGATGGTCCTGGGACCGCTGCCCGGAGTCGACCGCCCTTCCTTATCAACCCTGCTGCCCACATCCACCGGATCGCGTTGCGTCCTGCTGGATGTTGGCGCCAATGTGGATTGCAAGCCCCACAATCTTGAGCAATTCGCCGTGATGGGCGAGATGTACGCACGCAGCGTTCTTAAGATTCCTCGCCCTCGCGTGGGATTGCTTTCCATCGGTGAAGAAGAGAGCAAGGGAAACGATCTCACCCGCGAGGCGTTCTCTCTGCTCAAGCAGCTTTCGCTCAACTTCATAGGCAATGTCGAGGGCCGGGACATTTACAACGGCCATGCCGACGTCGTGGTATGCGACGGCTTTGTCGGCAATGTAGCGCTCAAAACATCCGAGGGCCTGGCACGGCTGGTGCGGGATCTGCTACGCCAATCACTCAATTCAACGGTGACCGCGCAGGTCGGCGCGCTGCTTTCACGCAAGGCTTTCAACGACTTCAAGAAGCGCCTCGACTACTCGGAATACGGGGGGGCGCCGCTGCTGGGAATCCGGGGGGTTTGCATTGTGAACCATGGCTCTTCCAATGACCGTGCTATCTACAACGGCATTCGCGTGACGGCCGAGTTTGCCCAGGCTGGAATCAATCAGCGTTTGGAGCAGGAGTTTGCCCGGCGGCAACCGCCAGAGCCACCCTCTGCGCTAGGCGAGAGCGATCCGATACAGCCAATTAACTAGTGTAGTGCGTCACACAGATGGGCTTCACCTCGATCTGTCTCTTTCATGGAAAAACAGCTTTCGCCTACCCCACAAAATTGTCGTCCCGACCGAAGCGTAGCGAAGTGGAGGGATCTGCGGTTTACTGAACCGGCGACAGATCTTTATGGAACCATCGGTTCGCACGCAGACTCTAAGAGCCCCCGCGGCCTATTACCCTTTTTCACAATTTTGAGCTTCGCCGTCTAAAGAACGACATGAGTAAGATTGCTTTCCTGTTTCCAGGTCAAGGTTCACAACGAGTTGGTATGGGGCGTGACCTCGCCACTGCCTTTCCCCTCGCCCACCAGACTTTTGAAGAAGCGAACGAAGCTCTCGGGTTCGATTTGGCTGATCTTTGCTTCAACGGACCCGAAGAGCAGCTTCGGCTGACCGAATTCACCCAGCCGGCAATCTTCACGGTGTCGGTTGCTGTGTTCCGCGTTCTGGCCGACGCCGGGATTACTGCGGACTATGTCGCTGGACATTCGTTGGGGGAATATTCCGCCAACGTCTACGCGGGGGTCATCGATTTCGCCGCGGCCGCGCGCACCGTGCGTCGTCGTGGGCAACTGATGCAGCAAGCCGTGCCCGCGGGAGAAGGAGCGATGGCCGCCGTCCTTGGCATGCAGGCAGACGCGGTGACAGCGATATGCCGCGACGCATCGAGCGAGGTAGGTTCACCGGTGGAACCCGCCAATTTCAACAGTCCGGAACAGATCGTCATCTCCGGATCGACTCCCGCTGTCGAACGGGCGGTCGCCTTGGCCAAGGAACGCGGCGCCAAACGAGCCGTTCTGCTGCCGGTCTCCGCACCGTTTCATTGCCGTCTCATGCAGCCGGCTCAGGATGCTCTTGCGCCTATCCTACGCGATATACCTTTTACATCCGCCAAAGTGGGCGTCGCAGTAAACGTCGATGCCGGCCTGGCCACGGACGGAGCCGCCCTGCGTGACGCTTTGATTCGCCAGGTCACTGGGGCGGTCCGTTGGACTGAATCCATGCAGCTGCTTATCGCCCAGGGCGTGACGACCTTCGTCGAGGCGGGTCCAGGCAAAGTACTGAGCGGGCTTATGCGTCAAATCGACCGCGGCCAGAATTGCCTTCAGGTGGAAGATCCAGCCGGCCTGGAAAAGCTGATGCCGGCGCTCAGAGCCTAGCTGGACTTTATCCGCCGCGCTCTTCTCTTCGTTTGACACGAAGACAACGCTAAACCCCCAGCAGAATTGTCGTCTCGACCGGAGCGTACCCGGATTTCCTGCCAAGCTGCATCGGAGACGTCCACGTGTGCGCCTTTCCTTTAAAGAAAGGCGCATGAAGCTCGCCAACGCCACGAACCTCAACAGGAAATCCGGGGTAGCGCAGTGGAGAGATCTGCAGTTTTCCTGATCACCCACAGAATTGTCATTCATCTTGAAGGGGCGGGGCTTCAGCCCCGCCGTCAAATCAAAACAGAAAGCCGGCTTGAGCCGCTGAGGGCGCCAGCAGCAAACCTAGTCCGTCGATAGCTGCACGGGAGAAAAGCCGAGCGTCTTGTTGCTCCGCTGCACCCAGAGGAAAACCGGCGTCTTCTGGCCGTTCACCTCGACGCCCACCACGACTCCGGAGCCGACCGTCTTCGACATCAGAATCTTGTGCGTCCTGATGTCGCCCCAATCGCTCGAATGGCCCCAATCCACTTCGAAGCGGCCATACGGGTACGAGGTGTATTGCTGTGTATGTTGTTGCCAGTCCGGGTCATGGTTCCAGATCCCGAAAGCCTTCGGCATGTCCTTCGCTTCGATGGCGGCAAAGAATTGGTTCACGCGATGTTCCTGGGGCCAGTTCCAGAAGAACCAAAGGAAGCCGGCAAGCACAAGCAAGACGATGCCGGATGCGATGAGAATGTTGTTGCGTCTCCGGCCCTTGGTTGCGTCATAGGTGGGTGCATCGAGCAGGGTCATCGGCCTCTCCTTGCCAAGCAAGTTTACCGCTCACGACACGGTCATCGCGAGTAGGAGATTTGCTCCTGCTCGGCCTTTCGCTGCAAAGCGAGTTCGATCAAACGGGTAATCAGATCGCGATATTTGATCCCCGAGGCTTCCCACAGCTTGGGATACATGCTGATCGATGTGAAGCCCGGCATGGTGTTGATCTCGTTCAAATAGAGGCGCCCGGAGTCGCCAGCCTCGAGGAGAAAGTCCACGCGCGCCAGCCCGGCGCAATCACAGGCGCGGAAAGCCGCGATCGCCATTTCCCGTACCTGCCGGGTCTGCTGTCTCGTCAGCTTGGCGGGGATGATGGCCTCGGATCCTTCACTGAGATATTTGGCCTCATAATCGTAGAACTCTTTCCCGGGGACGATCTCGCCGGCCACCGAAGCAATCGGCTCATCGTTGCCCAGAACCGCCACTTCCAACTCGCGCGCTTTGCCCATGCGATTCCGGTTGCCGCGCGCACCCACAGCCTGCTCCACCACGATCTTGCGATCGAACCCTGCGGCCACCTCAATGGCCGGACCAAGCTCCTTGCGGTCGTGAGCTTTATTAATGCCCACGGACGAACCCAGGTTCGCCGGCTTCACGAACAGCGGGTATTTGAGACTCGTCTCAAGTCTGGCCACAATCTTCTTTGGGCTTTTTTGCCACTCGCTGCGCAGGAACGTAATGTGCCTGGTGATGGGCAGACCTGCAGCCAGGAAAAGCCGTTTCATGATTTCTTTGTCCATCCCGGTGGCCGAGCCCAACACGCCTGAACCAACGTAGGCCAGGCCGGCAAGCTCGAAGAGGCCCTGCATCGTACCGTCTTCTCCAAATGTTCCGTGCAGCACAGGAAAGACAACATCGAGTTGCAGCACATCCTGCGCTGGAGAGATGGACGATGCTTCCCGCTCGAAAGGCACCAGGGTCCCTCCATGTCCGCCTTCCCCAGGCGGGATAGGGGGTACGATCACGCCTTGCCCCTTAGCCAACAAAGCGGCAGGAGCGGTGTGTTGTGGATCGCCCGCGCGCAGCCTGCTTGGCCCTGCGTCTGCAAAGTTCCCCGCCAGCAACCGCTCGGCGTGTTCAGAAACCAACCAGCGGCCCTGCTTGGTAATACCGATGGGAACAACCTCGAAGCGACTACGATCGATCGCTTTCAGAATGGAGGCAGCTGAGAGCAGGGAGACTTCATGCTCGCCGCTGCGCCCGCCAAAAAGTACGCCAACCCGGAGTTTCTTCTTCATTCCGTTCTGATTCTATGGGCGCGAGCGGAGCTGTAGGTTGCTGCTTCTGGTGCCCCAGCGTTCACGGAAAAAGCCGGATCGCCAACCGGTACTTCTTATGCCGACACCGCCACGTCTCTTTGCGTCAGGTTGCGTTCGACCCGCAGCGCCACCAGCCCCACCAGCAGAGCCACGCTTGCCACCGCGGCGCTGCCCAGGGACAGATGACGGTAGCTGACTCCCTCGGTCAGCAGGATGCCTCCAAAGCTCGCGCCCAAGGCATTCCCCAGATTGAACGCGCCCTGATTCAGCGTAGAGGCCAGGTTGGGCGCGCCCTTTGCCTGGTCAACGACGCGCGCCTGCAAGGGTGATCCGGTGCCAAACTGAACGGCGCCCCAAACAAAAATCATCACCACCGCCGGAGCCACGCTCAGCTCGAAAAAGGGCATGATCAAAAAAATCACAATCAGCAGCACGAATCCGGACAAGAGAACCGGCATCTGCTTCCAATCAGCAAGCCGGCCACCGAGCAGGTTGCCTAACGTAATGCCCACCCCGAAAATCACCAGCACCCGAGCGACGGCGACCGGAGAGAGATGTGTCACCTGCTCGAGGATGGGAGCAATGTAGGTGAACACGCAGAAGAAGGAGACCGATGAGAGCGTGCTCAGTGCGAGCACCAGCTGCACCTGGGGCCGGAGAACGGTCTTGAATTCATGTTTGAGGTCGAATCTCTCCGCAGCCTGGTGAGGCACAAGGCGCCATAGCCCAATGCCGGCAATCACGCCGATCGGGACCAGCGCCCAAAAAGCAAAGCGCCATCCGAAGACCTGGCCCAGGGCTGTTCCGGCAGGAACTCCCAGCACATTCGCCAGTGTCAGGCCGGTGAACATGAGGGTTATGGCCTGGGCCCGCTCGGAGCGTGGCACCAGGTGGAACGCCACGATGCTACCGATGCCAAAAAACGCGCCGTGGGAAAGTGCGGTGAGAATGCGAGCCAGGAGAAGCAACAGGAAAGTCGGTGCGAGAGCACACAGGGCATTACCGGCCGTGAACATGCCCATCAGGATGAGTAGCGCGCGTTTGCGGTCCATGTGGGAGAGCGCGAGCGCCACCAGCGGCGACCCCAGGGTGACGCTCAGCGCGTAGCCGGATACCAGGATGCCGGTTTTCGGAATGCTGACGCGGAAACTCCGGGCGATATCCGTCAACAGCCCCATGATGATGAACTCTGAAGTACCGATGCCAAACGCGGAAACGGCCAGCGCGAGAAGAGGTTTTCGCATAGCTCATCTCTATTCTCCTCGATTCGCGCCGATTTAAGGCAAGGTCTCAAGTACGGTGTCCTCTGCGAGATCACTATGCGCCGATGTCTTTACTTGCTGCGAGCTGGCCGGCGGATGAAATTTCACAGCGTTGAGAGACAATGCTTCACAGCGCCAGTTCCATAAATACGTTGGCCCTGGCATACGGCATTTCCGGCAGCTGCTCGGCAGGCACATGGCAAAAACCGACAGACTCATACAGGTGCACAGCGCTTTGCAGCCGGGAATTACTGCCCAGGAATAACGACTTCGCCCCCATTCGTCTGGCCTCTGCGATCGCGTGCTCCAGTAGCTTGCGGCCGATCCCCAGCCCGCGCATCTCTGGGGCAACCGCCATCTTTGACAGCTCATAGACGCCGGTGTGCATGGGTATCAAGGCGACACAGCCAACAGCCTGCCGGCCGAAGTACGCCATGAAAATCTGGCCGCCCTTGTGCAATATCCTGCCTTGCGGGTCGCTTAAGTTTTCACGATCCATTGGCTCCAGGGTGAAATAACGCGTGATCCACTCTTCGTTCAAAGTCCTGAAGGCGACCGCATCCTCTCCTGTCTGGAAAGGGCGGATCTCGACCGCCGGAGGATTTGCCAACTGCCCGCTGCCTGCAACCTGCATCCCGTCCCTGTGCATTGCTTGCCCTCTGAGAGAAGTTTCGCTCCGGGGCATCAATTACGTCCAATATCTTGTTTTACCTGATTAATATGTAATGAATATGGATCAGGATATCGAATTGCGCCACTTGCGCTACTTTGTTGCTGTTGCCGAAGAACTGCACTTTGGGCGAGCAGCGGAGCGGCTCCATCTCGCGCAGCCCCCGCTTTCTCAACAAATACGTAAGCTCGAGGAGTTGCTCGGATATCCCCTCTTCCACCGCACCTCGCGTTCGGTCAGTCTCACGGCAGCCGGTGCGGTGTTGTTGCAGCGGGCCCGGCGCACGCTGCGCAATGTACAGCGGGACATCGACGAAACGCGCAGTATCGGCCGCGGCGATGTTGGCTCGCTGCATATCGGGTTCATCAGCTCGGCCATGCTGACCACGTTGCCGGCGATCTTCCGTACCTACCGTGAGGCGTATCCGCGAGTGCGGCTCCATCTGCATGAATCTTTCACCTCGCTGGTGACCGAGGGCCTGGAAAACGGCACACTGGATGCCGGAATTCTGCGCGATGGAGATCCACTCGAGGGTTTTGAGGTGATCACCATCCTCTCCGAGCCATTTGTTGCCGTGGTTCCGTCGACGCATCCGTGTGCACGGCAGAGAAGCATCTCGATTGCCTCGCTGCGCGATGAGCCTTTTGTGTACTACCCGCGCAGCGCGGGCACGCGAGCCTACGAGAAACCACTAACGCTTTGTGAGGAACATGGATTTCGTCCACAAATCGTCCAGGAAGCGTCTCACTGGCTCACCATTCTTCGACTGATTGCTGCCGGGCAGGGGGTTTCCATTGCGCCAGCTTGCGTTCGTCAGATTGCTTCCGCGGAAGTGGTTTGCCTGCCGCTTCGCGGCGCGAAAGCAACCAGCAACATCGAGCTCGCTTGGCTCGCAGGGGATGCGCGTCCCATGGTCGAGCGGTTCCGCCAGATAGCCGAAAGAACGCGAACGGCCGCCGGAACATGACCCCTGCAACAGAATTGTCATCCCGACCGAAGCGTACCCGGATTTCCTGCCCTTGTCAGGCCCACGCAAGCACAATGGCGCCGGCGGCGATCAGCAGAGCGCCTGCTGCCTTGGCCAGCGTGAGGCTTTCGCCGAGCAACGGCCATGCCAACAGGACCACAAACACAACGCTCAGCTTATCAACCGGAGCCACCTTCGAGGCCTCGCCTAGAGAAAGAGCACGGAAATAGCAGATCCACGACAATCCGGTTGCCAGGCCGGACGCGATCAGAAAGATCCAACTACGGCGCCCCACCTGAGCAAGCCCTGCGTGTGCGCCCAAAGACAGCGCGATGGCCCAAGTGAAGACTACGACCACGGAGGTTCGAATGGCCGTCGCAAGATTCGGATCGACATGGGCCACGCCCACCTTCGCGAGCAAAGCCGTTGCGGCGGCGAATAACGCAGACAGAACGGCCCAGAAAAGCCAGTTCATGAAAACACCATAGCCCCAGTTTACTTCTGGCCATGTGTATGGCTTTTCGTCTAAGATTCGCGCCGAGGTAACGCGATGCCTACGTATCTTTCTCTACTACGCTGGACCCAGGACGGTGTAAAGAAAATCAAGGACAGCCCGTCTCGCCTGGACGCGGGCAAAAAAGCCTTTCAGGATGCCGGAGCGAAAATCATCAGCGTCCATTCGCTGATGGGTCAATACGACATGGCCATTTTGGCCGAAGCTCCTGACGACCTGACATTCGCTCGAGTGGGATTGGCGCTTGCCTCGCAGGGACACGTGCGTACGGAAACCATGCGCGCGTTTACCGAAGATGAGTACCGCAAAATCATTTCCGGCATTTCCTGAGAAGCGCTGGCAGCAGTCTTCCACCACCGCTTCGGCCGTGGGCGGACGGGTGTCTTTAGGCCGCCGCCTTTTCCGCGGGCGATGCGGGTTGTTCTGACAGTTCCTCCAGGCTCTTGCCCTTGGTTTCCGGCAGCAGGACCATTCCGGAGATGAACCTGATCTTCCAGTGTTCTCTCGATATGCCGGCGTTATCCATCTCGGAAAAATCAGCTTTGTTTGCGGTCGTCGGAACAGCCATGGTTCACCTCACCAGGAGCGCTGCTCTCAACTGCGATGCGAGATGTTGTTAACGCATGGTTACAATTTGTTTTTTCTCTTTGGTTCACAATAGGCGCGAGCATTCATAATTTGGTAAGACTACTGAAATGAGTACAGAGACAGCACTCGAGAAACCCAGCTTTCTTTCAGGTCTGCTACGCGAGTGGCTTCTGGGCGTCGCGATAGCAACGACGGTGCTGTTTCTGGCCTTCGGCAAACAATGGCTGGCGGACCTTTCCAATCCATGGTGGTTCGCCCTGATGCTGATCTGGTTATTTGCGGTTGTCCTGAGTTCGGCGTTTGCCGTTGTGCATCACGCGGAGGTTCTGGCCGGGCGCCTGGGCGAGCCTTTGGGAACCCTGGTGCTTACACTTAGCGTGATTGGCATTGAAGTCACCATGATCTCGGCGGTTATGCTGACCGGCGAAGGTAAGCCCGAGTTAGCGCGCGACGCCATGCTCGCCGTGACCATGATCGTGATGAACGGGATGATCGGCCTCGCGTTGCTGTTTGGCGGGCTGCGCCACCACGAACAGGAGTACAACCTGCAGGGCGCCAATTCGTTCCTCTCGCTGATCGTTCCGCTGACGGTGCTTGGTCTTGTGCTGCCGAACTTCACGGTAACCTCGCCAGGACCCACCTTCTCTGTCGTGCAGTCCGCATTCCTGGCGATCATGTCGATCGCGATTTACGGTCTTTTTCTCATCATCCAGAATTGGCGCCACCGCGAATACTTCGTGCGTCCAGCCCCGGCCCAGGGAGAGGTCCAGGGCGGAGCCCATCCGGAACACGGGTCCCCGTATTCCTCTGCTTTTCATGCGGTTCTGTTGCTGCTGTACCTGCTGGCCATCGTAGTGCTTGCCGAAGAAATTGCGATACCCATCGATCATGGGATTGAAGTTCTGCATGCGCCCGTCGCCCTGGGGGGCTTTCTCGTGGCCGTCCTGGTGCTGTCTCCGGAATCGCTGACCGCTACCCGCGCGGCGCTGGCCAACGATCTGCAGCGTTCGATCAACGTCTTGCTGGGTTCAGTCCTCGCCTCCATCGCGCTGACCATTCCAGCGGTTTTGACCATCGGCCTGGTGACTGGAAAGACGGTGGTCCTGGGGCTGGATGACGCCAATTCTCTTTTGTTGGTGCTGACTCTGTTCGTCTCCGCGCTGACCTTCGCCCGCAACCGCACCAATGTTCTTATGGGCGCAGTGCATATCCTGCTCTTCCTGGCTTACGTGATGCTGATCTTCGAACATTGAAGATTGGCGGCCCTCACGTTTTAGATTGGCGTCCCTCACGCCTTCCTGGCCATATATAGTCTCCGCAAAAGACGTTTTTCCCCGGTCATGGTGCGCACGCAGGAGAGAAACCGCTGCAATCCGGTCCACGTCGATTCACCTTCCGCGGCGAGCAGCTTCTCTTTGTGCTTTTCCCGCGCATGCTGCCAGTTCGCGGCAATCGAGGCTGCTTGTTCTGTCGTGTCCAGGACGGTAAGTCCGGTGAATCCGGCCTCGCAAATAAGCCGTTCATTTTCCCCGGGCGGGCTGAATAGATAGAACCCGATCGAGCTCCGGGTCGCAATCTCATCATGGGAAACGATCCCTCCGAGGACGAGAGCATCGCTGAACAATATCCGCCCACCATGCTTGAGAACGCGGTACATCTCCCGCAGGAGAGAAGCTCTTCCCGGGATGTGGCATAACACATCGTTAGCGAATACCGCATCGAAGCTCTCGTCCGCCATCGACAGCGGTTGCGAAACATCGCATACAGCAAAACGAAGCTTGTGCCCCACGCCGCTCTTCACGGCCAAAGCGTTGGCGGTGCGAATACCCAGAACATTGACGTCGAGGCCAGTCACGTCGCAACCGATGGATTGCGCAAGATGCAAAGCATATAGTCCCGAGCCGCAGCCAATCTCCAGAATCCTGG
>JBARKD010000845.1:0-5312 GCA_049800615.1 Acidobacteriaceae bacterium
AGCTCCGGATGTGCTTTGCTTGGCTCGGCGATCGTAGCCGCTATCTCATGACCTGGGATTCGGGGATAGGCGATCAGCGGGTTCTTCCCGCGAAACGAGCTTAGGTCTGTTCCGCACATCCCGATCATGCGCACTTTCAGCAAGACGTCGTCATTGGTAGCCAGCGCGTCCGCAACTGTTTCGATTACGACATCGCCGGGTTCTTTCATCACCAGTGCTTTCATATCGGGTACCTGAACTTCCTTGGATTACTTCCTACTGCTGGTTCTCCGGACGTCCGGAAGGCCACTCATAATTGAACACCGGAGCCAGAATCGTTTCCACCTGGGCCAGGAGCGCCGTGTCGATAGGACTTCGGAGCAATCCAAGGGCAGTTTCCACGTCCCCGCGCGTCGCCACACCGACGAGGGTGCTGGAGACGGACGGATAGTCGAAACAGAAGCGCAGGCCCAGGCTGGGTAAATTCGCTCCGTGCTCGCGGCAGAACTCCGCAGCCTTGCGGCCCGCGTCTCTTACCTCCGCGGGAGCCGGATGCCAGTCCGGCGGTCCCTGCTCCGTGAGCAGACCCATGCACAAACCGGATGCATTGACCAGGCCGATACCGCGCTCGCGGGCGAAGCCGGCAAGAATTTCGCTCATGCTCGTATTCAGGAGGTTGTAGTGGCAATAGCTGAGGATGCTATCTACCGGCACGGCCTCCGCTACCCGCCGCAAAAGCTTGGGCGGAAACCCTGTGATGCCGATATAGCGAGCTTTGCCTTGTTGCTGCAGTTGCCGCAGGGCGGGCAGAGTCTCATGGATGATCTGGTTCACATCGCCAAACTCGACATCATGCGCCTGAAACAGATCGATGTAGTCCGTACGCAACCGTCGCAGTGACTCATCTATGCTGGCAATCACTCGTTTGGCCGAGAAATCGAACTCGTCGAAGCCGTAGCGTCCACACTTGGTAGCCAGGATGACGCGGTTGCGCCTCCCCACCAGAGCCTCTCCCAGCCGCGTTTCCGCGAGTGTGATCCCGTAATAGGGGGAAGAATCGAAGAAGTTGATGCCGTTATCGATGGCCAGATGGGCCGCCCTGGCCGCCTCCGCCGGATCGACCTTGCCGAAAACATCTCCGAAAGCCGAGGTTCCAAAGCCAATTAGCGAGAGGTTGAGGTCTGTCTTTCCCAGTTGCCGGTATTCCATCTATTGATTGACCCCGCTGGCCAGGAACCCGCCGTCCACGACCAGAATCTCGCCTGAAACATATGATGCCGCATCGGAAGCCAGGTAAACAGCCGCGCCTATCAGCTCCTCCGTCTTGCCGAAGCGGCCCATCGGCGTGCGCATCTTGAATTCGCGCCCTCGGTCTGTGCTGTCCAACAGGTTGGCGTTCAGATCTGTCCGAAATAGGCCGGGCGCGATGGCGTTGACCAGCACTCCGTGGCGCGACCACTCCACAGCCAGAACCTTGGTGAGCGCGCCCACCGCCGCCTTGCTGGCGCAGTAAGCGGCAACCTCGTAAAGGCCCACGTATGTGGAGAGGGACCCGATATTGATGATTCGCCCATAGCCGCGGCTCAGCATGGCCTTGCCGAAAACCTGGCAGCCGCGCAGCGTCCCGTTCAGATTAGTGTCGATGATGCGGTCCCAATCCTCCTCCGGAAAATCCAGCGTAGGAGCGCGCTTGGTGATGCCGGCACAGTTCACCAGGATATCCACTTTGCCAAACTGGCTGAGCACAGCATCGCGCAGTGCTTCCAGAGTGGCCCGATCGTGAACGTCCGATGTGTGGCACAAGGTCTTGCGGCCTTTGGACTCAATCTCCGCGGCAGTTTGTTCTACCTGTTCCTGCCTTCTTGACGACGCGATCACATCCGCGCCGGCGTCCGCCAGACCGAGAGAAAGTGCATGGCCGATGCCTGTCGTTCCGCCGATCACCACGGCGGTTTTTCCCTGTAAATCGAAAATTGAAGAAGCCATTGTTTTTTTGGGGGAAGATCGCTTGCGTTCGTTTGACCATCGTTAGCGTAAGAGCTAGAGTGAGTTTAATCTACGGTGGACTGCCGGCGAGATGAAATGGCCTCGGAAAAAATCCTCAGAATCGATCCCAGAGACAATGTAATCGTAGCCCTGACCCAGCTTACAGCTGGTGAAGCCGTCACCCTTGCCGGCGAGCAGTATATTCTCCAAGCCGATATACCCGCCAAGCAAAAGTTCGCCACCCGCGATCTCGCCGTTGGCGACGAGGTAATCATGTATGGCGGCGTGGTCGGGCTGGTCCGAGAAGCCATTCCGAAGGGTGGCCTGTTGAGCACCCGAAATGTCCAGCATGATGCCTCGGGCTTTGGCCCCAAGGTTGGCGAGTATTCATGGACTCCGCCTGACGTCACGGCATGGTCCACGCGTACCTTCGACGGTTACCATCGTGCCGATGGCCAGGTAGGAACGCGCAATTATTGGCTCGTCATTCCCCTCGTCTTTTGCGAAAACCGCAATGTGGAAGCGCTTCGCGAGGCCTTTGAGGAAGAGTTGGGCTACGGGCGCCCGAAACTCTACCGCGAACAAGTGCGCCAATTGATCGCTCAGCAATCCCAGGGTGTGCATGCGGTTGACCGCGCGGATTTCACCTCGACCCGGCAGGAGCAGGTGTTTCCCAATGTCGATGGCGTCCGGTTCCTGCTGCATGAGGGGGGCTGCGGGGGCACCCGCCAGGACGCAAAGACCCTTTGCGGGCTGCTCGCTGGATACATCCATCACCCGAACGTCGCCGGCGCGACGGTATTGAGTCTCGGTTGCCAGAACGCCCAGCCCTCCATCCTGCTGGATTCGCTCCGTGAACGAGACCCGGAGTTACGCAAGCCGGTTCTCATGTACGAACAACAGAAGTCCGGACTCGAGTCGGACATGCTTTCCGAGGCCATTCGCGCCACCTTCGAAGGCCTGGCGGAAGCCAATCGCCTGACCCGGAAACCTGCCCCTATGAGCAAGCTCACCGTAGCCCTCAAGTGCGGCGGGTCAGACGGATTTTCCGGCATCTCAGCCAACCCGGCGCTCGGCTATGTTTCGGATGTGATGGCCGCCCTGGGAGGGAAGTCCATCCTGGCGGAGTTTCCCGAACTCTGTGGAATGGAGCAGAGCCTGATCAACCGGTGCGTGGATGCGAGACAGGCGGACCGCTTCATCCAGCTCATGCGCGACTACGCCGCTCGCGCGAAAGCCGTCCACTCCGGATTCGAAATGAATCCCTCCCCGGGGAACATCAAGGATGGATTGCTGACGGACGCTATGAAGTCCGCCGGCGCAGCCAGAAAAGGCGGCACGTCGCCTGTTTGCGCGGTCCTCGACTATCCCGATTATGACAACACACCCGGTTTAGCCCTGCTCTGTACTCCCGGTAACGACGTGGAGTGCGTAACCGCGCAGGTGGGCTCCGGTTCCAGTGTCGTGCTGTTCACAACCGGCCTCGGCACTCCGACTGGAAATCCTATTGCGCCGGTGGTCAAAGTCTCCACCAACACCATCCTTGCCCAGCGTATGTCAGACATCATTGATATCGACACAGGAGCGGTTATTCGCGGGGAAGCGACCATTCAGCAGGTCGGTGGTTCGATCCTGGAATTGATTCTTCAAGTCGCCAGCGGAAAGGTACGGACAAAAGCCGAGCAACTTTACCAGACTGACTTCATCCCCTGGAAGCGCGGGGTCTCGCTTTAGGTTACTCTGGTGGCGTGCTCAAGACGGGGATCCTCAATCCGGCGATTAACTCTCTTATTAGCCGCATCAGGCACACCAATACCCTGGTCATTGCTGACCGGGGTTTTCCTTTTTGGCCGCAGATCGAGATCGTCGACATTTCCCTGATCGATGGCATTCCTCGCGTTCTGGACGTTTTGCATGCTCTGCGCCAGAACTTTGTCGTGGCCAGGGCCTTTATGGCGGAAGAGTTCCTTTCCGTCAATTCCGATTCCACCAAAGCTGCATTCGCGTTGGAGTTGGCCGGGGCGCCCATCCTGTACGAACCGCACCCGGTCTTTAAAAAGAGAGTCCCTCAGGCTATTGGCCTGATCCGCACCGGCGACACCACTCAGTACGCAAACCTCATCTTAGAGTCCGGCTGAGGCGTATGTATCAGGCACGGCTTTAAGTCGGGCCGCAACGACCTGACATAATCCTGGGCTTAGCTCTGCGGCAAAACACGGCTTAGAAAGGAACCAAGATTGAAGCTAAAGGATCGGGTATCCGTAGTTACCGGGGCCGGCTCGGGGATTGGCCGCGCAATCGCAATTGCTTTTGCGGAAGAAGGCTCCCGGGTCGTCCTGGTAGACCTGGAGGTAGCCAAGACAGAAGCCGCAGCCAAGGCGATTGTGTCCAAGGGAGGAGATGCGCGCGCTTTCCGTGGCGATGTCGCCGACCCTGCGTCAGTCGCGGCCCTTCAGGCATTCGTGCGCAAAGAATTCGGCCCTGCGGATATCCTCGTCAACAATGCGGGGATCCAGGTGAACAAGAAAATCGAAGACACTTCGCCCGAGGAATGGAATCGCCAGATGGCGGTCAATGTTGGCGGCGTGTTCCTGTGCTCACGCGCATTCCTGCCCGATTTGCGTCAGACCCGCGGCGTGATTCTAAATATGTCCTCCGTCAATGGCTTCTTTGTCGAGCCTTTTTGCGCCGGCTATTGCGCGACCAAGGGGGCGATCCTGGCATTCACCAAGGCGATTGCCATCGACCACGGGCGCGAAGGAATCCGCGTCCACGCGATCTGTCCTGGATACATTAACGCGGGTTTGGCGGAAGGCTATTTTGAATCGCAACCCGACCCTGCGAAAGCCCGGCAGGAGGCAGGTTCGCTTCATGCCCTGGGAAGAATCGGACAGCCCGAAGAAGTAGCCCGCGCCGCTGTTTTTCTCGCCAGCGCTGACGCCTCCTTCATGACCGGATCGCCCTTGATTGTCGATGGTGGTTTCAGCGCCGGCCTTCCTCTTAAGTAGAATCGCGCAGGCGCTCGAGGGCCTCGGTATGTGTTTCCGGCGCGGAGTAAGTCGTGCAGCGAACCGTAACCGAGAATGTTTCTCCCGGGCGAAGCTCGCTGTGCCGGTTCTGCTCGTAAGCTTCCTCCAGGTTCACGGGATACCCTGTCCACGGTTCGACGACGGCGTGATGATAGCCGCGCCAGCCACCATAAACCAGCCAAAGCCAAAGGTAAGGACATGTCTCGAGAGGAAATTCGTAGACGATGCCGCAGCCTCTCGTCTCCACGGCAAACCAGCCATCTTCCAGGTCTTTAGCATAATGTCCGCAGTGAAGCCCGGTAGACATATCCGTTACCA
>JBARKD010000846.1:0-3709 GCA_049800615.1 Acidobacteriaceae bacterium
CCAGGAGCGTCTGTTGCTCGATGTCGAAGTGGATGCCTACCAGTTGGACGCCCGGCGTACCGAAGGCGGGCAGGGAGATCCCGTCTTTATAGATGACGAGGCCTTTCTCGCGATTGCGCATCCGGCGGGCGTCAATGAGGGCACAGATACGCAAATCCGCTTGTGGCACAGCCCGGGAACGAAGATCCAGCCGGGCAAAACGCTCAAGACAGAGGCTTCCCTGGTTGGCGTTACGGCGCGCAACGCACTCCTGGATGAGTTCCACAGCTACATCATCTCGCAGAGCCCGCGGAACAAAAAGAAGCATGTTTCTCTCTACACCTGCTACGGCATCAACAATCAGTGGGGCCCATGCCCTCCCCTGACCGACGTCGAAACTCTAAACGTACAAAAAATGATCAAGGGCTGGCAAAGCAAGGACGTGAAGTTCGACTATTTCACATTGGATCAGGGATGGCCGGACAACGATGGAGACCTTACGCAATTCGCAAGTGCGTGCTATCCGGATGGGCCGGAGAAGATCGTTGAGGGCGTGAAAGAGCTCGATATGAAGTTGGGGCTCTGGTTTTCAGTAAGCGGCGGTGGCTGGTCGGACGGATCCTATCCTGCCGTGCAAACCAGCGCAATACCCGAGCCGGGCGCGTCAGGAGATCCACCAACCACGCCGCCCGTCTGGAGCTATCGTGATGGGTATCCAACCGCTGGCGGCATAGGCCGAACGCTGTGCATCGCTTCCGACCCCTATTTCAACGTGTTCAAGCATGCAGTAGATCATCACGTGCAACACAACGGCGTGCGCCTGGTTAAATTTGATATCGGCAACTACTACTGCAACAGCACTGCTCACCAGCACATGCCGGGACGGTATTCGACGGAGATGATGTTCAATCGCCTGATCGATCTCGCCGGTGGGGTCCGCTCCGTCTCTCCAGAAGTATTTGTGGTCTGGTATTGGGGTGTGGGCAGATCCCCTTTCTGGGCCCTGCACGGCGACGTCATCTTTGAGTCCGGGCTCTTCCTCGAGGGCTCGGGAACAAGCTGGTATCCCACCCTTTTCTATCGCGACGCTGTCACCCTGGCGCTCGATCAAAGCACCGTCTTTGCCAGCCTGGTACCACCTCTGCTGAAAGATAGCCTCGGAGTTTGGCTTTCACAGATTCGCTGGGCGAACTTTATGGGCAAAGAGAGATGGCGCGAAGCGATGGTGATGGATCTCGGGCGCGGAAACCTTATGTTCCCCCAAATCTGGGGCGACCCCTATCTGTTGAATGACGACGACCTCCACTTTCTTTCCGGATTGATGACCCTGGCGCGTAACAACGAACAGATTTTCCTGAAGCCGCGTCGCGATGTGGGCGACCCGTGGAAGAACACGCCCTATGGGTATTCGTTCTTTGATGGACAGCATGGTTTTGTCTTTCTTAACAACGTACATTTCACGTCGCGCAAGATGAGTTTGCCGTTGAGTTCTGCAATCGGCTTGTCTGCTCCCCCGGGCACTGCTCTGCAGATTGCAAGCCGTTTCCCGGAAGCGCAGGAGTTGGCTACCGAGAACGGCTCCGGCTATCAAAGCGGCGGAACAGCCGAGATTTGGATGCGGCCTTTCGAAACGTTGCTTTTGGAAATTGGTGCGCCTGCGGAAGCGAGTCTGCCGCGTAGGCAAATCAATGAAGCTGCCTCTGCAGAGTTTGGAAGCAGCCTGGAGCTCCAGAAGGCGTCGATGGCGCCCTGGATGGAGCTCATTTTTGCCGATGCCGCTCGCTTCGAACGAGAAAAGATGCGCAAGGGTGTTGAGATCTTTTCTTCCCGCCTGCCGGCCTTGCCTGAGGGCCGCTCTATTCTGGCGATCCAGGTTGAGCTTAGTAAGGACGGCGAGGAGTATCGTCACACCCTGGTCGTTGCGGAAATCATCATTATTCGGGCGCGCATCGGCGATCATGACATCCAACTGACCGCGGTCCCAAGTCCACGGCAATATGGCAACACCCAGCACGCCGGTTGTTCCTGGATCGTATATAAGATGGCACTGGGGCAAAGTCTCTCCAACCAACCTATCGAGTTTGCGGTCCATTCCTACCTTCCGGATGGTGTTGAAGCCACCACGAAAGCCTGGGTGGTAAAACATTGGTGGCAGGAGGACACGCGCCCCGAAGCCGAAGGTTATTTTGCTGATGAGCCTTCTTAACGGCTAGTCGACTGGCGGAGTAAGATGCGGGTCGAGTTGCTGTGCGCGGCGAAACGCCGCGGCGGCATCTTCCGCCTTACCTTCTTTTTTCAGAGCCAAGCCGATGTAGTACTGAGCATCCGCGTAGGTGGGTTGCAAGCGAACCGCTTCCTGAAACTCGACCATGGCGACACCAGGTTCGGCTTGCTGCATCAACAGCACGCCAAGATTGTAATGCCCCTGGGGAGAATTGGGGCTCAGCCTCACCACTTCTTCAAATTCCTTCTTGGCCTCTGGCAGCTTCCCCTGCTGGAAAAAAATAGTACCCAGGTTATTGTGAGCGTCGACGTAATCCGGACTGGATTGCAAGGTGAGGCGGAGTTGTGCAATCGCGCCATCCAGGTCGCCTTGTCGCTGCTCGAGGAAAGCAAGATTGTAACGAGCCGTGGAAGAATCCGGGTCGATTCGTAACGCGGCTTCAAATTCCTTAGCGGCTCCGGTCAAATCCCCACTTTTTGAAAGATCATTCCCACGTTGGACGTGAGCTGCCGGTGTATCTGAGTCTGCGGCGTCTTGAATGGACCGGACTTGCGCGAATTCTGCCGCTGCAGCGCTGGTATCACCCATCTTGGTCAAAGCGCGCGCCAGGTTGTAATGTGCGCCGGAATTGCCTGGATCAAGCCGGATGGACTCACGAAATTGGGCAATCGCTCCATTGTTATCGCCATCCTGCTGCAAAGCGAGACCTAAAATGTAGTGGCCCTCTGCATTTTCAGGCTGGCATTTTGCCGCACTGCTCAAATATTTGAGAGCCTCCGTTTGCATTCCATTTTGCTGTTGCAGGGCTGCTCCCAAGTTGTATTCAGCGAGGCAGAAAGACGGGTCTATGGCCAGCGCTTTGCGGAATTGCCGTACTGCCTCAGCCTTGTCGCCAGTGCTGAGCACCACACCGAGATTGGTGTGGTACTGCGGGGACTGTGGCGCCAATTCGACTGCGCGCCGGATTTCCGCGATGCCGGCAGGCAAGTCTCCCTTCTCCACCAATACCCTTCCCAGCCCGTTGTGAGCTTCGGCATTGCCGGGTTGAAGCTTCAATACGGTCTGGTATTCTCGCAGAGCAGCCGACCAGTATCGCTGCTTGCGAAGCACGGCGGCCAATTTAAGGTGTGGCTGCACTTCCTGCGGCTGGAGCGCGACGGCCGCCCGGAACTGCTCCGCCGCCGCATCCAATTGACCTTCTTCTTCCAGCGCCGAACCAAGCCCAATACGAGCCTTGACGAGGTCGGGCTTCAGTGTAACCGCAGTTCCCAGGTCCTCGATCGCTTCAGCAAGCTTTTCTTGCTGCAGTAAGAGCATTCCCCGGAGGTAGTGCTGTGTGGCGGCATCGGCGGGCTGCTCACCCTGTGCCGCGAAAGCATACCAACCGCTGGCGGTTATCACCAGTGCGAAACATACTGCACGGAGCGCACTACGAGTCCACATTCGGTTCAAGCTGGGCGGTTCCAGAACTGTCCATCGTGAGACAGTCCTGGAACCCCATATAAC
>JBARKD010000847.1:0-14573 GCA_049800615.1 Acidobacteriaceae bacterium
TTTAGAAAGGGTTGCCTACCCACCATAAGGCCGGCCCGGTCGTGGTAGAACTCGAGATTCTCATCCACCATCGCGCTCAGTTTTTCGAGGTCGCAATGATTCGCCGCGTCAAACAGTTGCGTATCGAGCGCCTGCATCGTTTCGAACAGCTTGGACTGTTCGCTCTGCTGGGTGAATCCTGTAGTGCAGCCTAACAGCAGGAGAAAAAGGACTGACTTCGTGAGCGCACGCTGCATGGAGGGCCTCCGTATCGCATTGCCTCGAATTTGAAAGACAGTACGCAATGGAAGCCGCTAGAGTTCAACGCATCTTTGGGGTCCCTCAGAAAATTCGCAAGTCGCATTTCATCAGGATTACCTGCTTCTGTTTACACGCTTGCGAGACGCTGCCCGTTCATATGCCCACGTTCCCTGGCCCCTCAATGATTGTTACTGTGATATCGGTTCGGCGCGCCAGGTGTTGGAACGTTGTCGGAGACCTGCGCTCCACTGGAATGCGTCCGGGTTATTGAAGTGGTGAGGGCGATACCGCTGCCCGAAATCTGTTCGCCAGACGCGTGCGCACGAGCAAGGGGTGCGGCGAGCGTGATGGTGGCCTCGCCGCGGGATCTGACCGAGGAAACAACGGCCGTTTCAGAATTTGCTCCATCGCCAATTGAAATGGTTTGACCTCTGCTGAAGCCGGTTACGTTTGCAGCCGGAAGAACCGTTGCTCCCACCGCTGTGGAAGCGCTCAATGTAGTGGCGCCTGCTGTGCCAACCGTAGAGATGATCACTTTTTCAAGATTCCCACCCGAATCGATAAGAATGGTCTGGCCAGGGCGGAAGCCCTCCACGCTGGTGACCTTGATGTTGCTTGCACCCGCGGGCGAAGTCGCCGACAAAGTCGCTACAGCCTGGGTCAGGAAGTCGGTGCAGTTGCTGTCAGTATCGGCGCCGTCGGGGAACCGTCCCGCGCTCGTATTGGTGGCAACCGGCGTCACAATGGTTGACCATGGATCGAACTCTGAGCCGGGCGCGGGGACGTAGCAGCCGCCTAGCCGTGCTCCTGATGCGGCTTGGTCGCCTTCGGCGGCCCATGGGTCGACAAGGCCGCCGTAGTTAAGGCTGTCGGCAACCGCCCCCGAGGCGTCCCGCAGCACCATGCTGCCTTCTTCGACGGTCATGCCACGACCGAATTGCAGGGTCCTGGTGGTGAACTCAGGTCCTCCAAACCACTGGTTGGGCGCCGGGGGGCCTTGATACCCCGCGGTCTTGACGGCGGCATCACGTACGACTTCGTGGATCCCGTGGTCTTTAGCCAGCGGCCTGTCGAGTGTTATGCCGGCGCCAAGCGCCTGGACAGGTTCGTTGCTCGAATGGGGAAAGGCAGTCGCCGGCTGGAAGCTGATTCCTGTCCCGCGATCGCTGAATGGGAGATTGGCCGCATGACTGAACCGCAGGGGAGCTGCCAACTCCAGGCCCGTGCCCGGAGACACCACCCATTCACTGACCACATGCGGTTTGGCGAGGGCGGGCGTAATGTCGATGGGGGCGCCCTCCAGACCCTGGCTGCCTACGGCGGTGACGGTCACAGCTTCCTGGCTCGCCGGCGTGCCAACCGTGATTCTGTCACCTACAGCGAAACCCTCCGCCTGGCGTACGCTGATCCGAGTCTCTCCAGCGCTGGCAGGAGCGGAGAGATTGGTCCGGCCTGCTGCCGTTCCGACACTCGCCACAGTCACGGTTTCGATTCCATGGCCGACGCTGTCGATATCCAACCGGATCTTGTCACCGGCGGAGATATCGGAGAGGGATGTCACCTTGACGTTGGTGGCCCCGGCAGGCGCATCCACCGCGAGCCAGGCTTGTGTGCCTGGCTTGCCGACCGCGGTGACTGTGGCTATCTCGTACTGCTCCGCAGGATTGGCCGCGACGGGATAGGTAGCACCAACCCCGAGCGCGATCTTCTCGCCGACCACAAAGCCGGATGTGCTCTCAACCGGCACATTCGTCGAGCCGGCAGGAATAGTGATCACCGGTCCTTCGGGAAGGGGTTGCCACAGCGTTGTGTGGTTGGCGGCAGCCGTCCCCAGGCTGGCGATCTTGCGCATTTCCATGCTCGAGCCAGTATCGATGGTGAGGGTATCGCCACTCGACATTCCATCCGTGTTCCTGACATGGAGGATGCTGTCGCCCGCGCGCGCGGGGGCCACCAGTCCGGAATTGGAGAGACCCAAAAGGTAGAAGCCGCCGGCCGCAAGCTTTGTTCCAGCCGGAATCTTTACCGCCGAGAAGATAGCCTGACGGGCTGGGTGCTCGGTCAACGTCCAGTTAGAAATATCGACGCTTTGCGAACCTGCATTGTAGAGCTCGATAAATGAGTTCGTCGGGTTGCCTGAAGCGCCAGAAGCTGGGGCGCCTGAAGTGACGCGAAACTCGTTGATCTTGACTGGCCTGGCATTGCGCACCTTTTGAACCGCTGTCTCGGCTTGCTTTCGTCCGCTGGCCGGGTTCGTCCACGATGCATTGCAGACGAGGTCGCCGTTGAAGGTTACTGGCCCGGAAGTGACTTTGAAAGTCGCGCTCACGCTTGCCCCCGGAGCGACCTGCTGAGCGAAGGTCTTGGATGTCTCGGTTGTGCCTGAAACGACAGAGGTCCACGGATTGCCGGGCACAGCAATGCTCAACGAAACGCCCTCTGCCGGCGCTCCCGTCGTATTCGTAAACGTCACTGTGAAGTCCCGCGAGGACTCCGGAGTGAAGGTCTGCACGCGTTCCTGTGGGGATCCTGTCGCCACAGGCGAAACAGTGAGCGGAGTCACGCCGTATCCGGCAGCCACGATATTGGCTTGAACAAGCTCGTCGGTGGCGTTCGATGGAAATGTGCCGGCGGCTGTCATCGCTCCCTCATAGAAGGTTCCTTGCGAGCCGTCACTGTTGTCGCCGCCGTTGCCCAACAGAATAGCCCCCTGCTTGCGCATCGGGTCATAGGTAGGATTCACGCGCGCTCCGTCGAACATGACCGACAGAGAGCCCTCTTGCGCGTTACCGCCCAGGGATGCCCAATGGTGCGGTTCTCCCTTGCCGATTGCGGTCACGAAACGCCAGGGGATGCTGGGTAGATTGGGACAGCCTTTTGAACCATCCTGGTTGACGCAACCAACGAGATTGTTTTCCTGGTCCGTCATAATCCACGGACCGTTGCCGGCCCCGCTAAACCACGGCGTGGCATTACCGAAGTAGAGAGTTTCCATGGTGCCGTTGTCATCATCGCGGCTGTCGATCTCGGCATTGCCATAGTCGAAGCAGCAACCGGAGTTGTAATGCTTACCATCGACGACCCAGTATTGCCCCTCCGCCTGGTCGTCGACCGCGGTGCCTTTCACATCGTTATGGCGAAGTCCCATGCCCGGTTCGATGAACACACCGTAGACCTTGTGCCCCATGATCGAAACCGGCGCCATATCGGCAATCGGAAGATTGTTGAAGGCTCCCAGGGCTGGGCCGCCGAACCCGCCACGGGGAGCCTGCGTGAGATCGTTATGCTTGGGAGATTGATCGTAGATGATGCTGATCCAGCAATAGGTGCCGGCGCAGAACTTATCCTGTGCGGGTGCGTCGGCGTAACCGCCCGGATCCGGAATCGGCGAGGCAGCAGGTTGGACAACGCTAATGTCCAGAGTCTTGCCGTCCGATTGGCGCAAAACCTGGTATAGAGGACCGTTATACGTCGCATATAACGCGCGCGTCGTGCTATGAGCGGCGACACAGGGGTTACCGGCAGAAGCGTAGATGTCGCAGGAGCCCTGCGGCCTGCGAGCAGGAACACCTGGTCCCGCGGGAGCCTGCTGCGCCATGGTCAAGGTGGCGCCAACCACCGTAAGCACAAGTGAGAGCATAAGCGCGAGTTCGATTCTCGTTTTCATTCTTATCCTGCCTGGCGTGAAGATGGCTTCCCGGCATTTCGAAGAGACGGAAGGTTCCCGCGGTTTCGCGCTCCGATTTCTTCGAATTTTCTGTCGGGAATACGTATACCACCAGAGCCTGAATTGGCTCCATCTGTCCAACCGGTAAAGCTAACAAGTTCTACAGCTACCGTTTCGTAAAGGCGCTTTGACAACGACGAAACATGCCTTATCGAATCTCTACCTTCACGCGGTCAACCCTGCCGGAGAAAGTGTCCGGAACGGCGTACTCTGTGCTCACAGGTGAGCCGAGGTCGCTGCCCACGTCCAGCGTCTCCGTGTACGAGCTGCCGTTGAGGTTGGTGAATGTCGCTTTGCCCTGCGCCACCCCGTTGATGCTGAGCGTTGCCGTGCCCGGCCTGACCTCTGCGCTCGCCGCGCCTTCCGGATTTACTTCCAGCACGATGCGCGTCCTGCCCGGCTGCAGTTGGCTCTGAGAAACAAGCCGACCCGTGCGGTTTCCAAAGGCGTTCACCTCGTACACGACCTTGCCATTCTTCACGTAGAGGGTGAAGCCACCGTACCGGCTGCCCTGCGCGACGATGACCCCATCGGCAGCTTTTTCTCGCGTCTCTACGTCCGCGGTGATGGTATAAGAGCGGCCAGCCAAGTCTGGAACCGTCGCATTCGGAATGCGCGTTGCTCCTTCGGCGAGCACCAGCTCTTTGCGTTGTCCTCCCTCGAGCGGTTGTGTGCCACTCGGTGGAAACAGGGGATACACCTGGTTCCGTTTGGCTTCTTCATCGAAGAGCTGCTTGAGTTCGTTGAGCTTCTGAGGGTCCTTTGCGGCGAGGTCGTGCGCCTGGCTGTAATCTTCGCTCACGTGATAGAGCTCCCAGGGCTGCTTATTCACATCACCGCCGGCCTGCGGTTCCCAGGGAGACCAGGCTCTGCGTCCGGCCCACCACCCATCTTTGTAGATCGCGATATTTCCCACAGTCGCGAAATACTGCTCCGTGTGATGGGTCGGCGCATCCGGATGATCGAAGGTGTACTGCAGGCTCGAGCCCACCAGCGGCAGCTGCGGTATGCCGTTCACCGTCGTCGGTGGCTTTATTCCCGCAGCCTCGTAGATCGTCGGCACGATATCCGTTACATGCTGGAACTGCGAACGCAGTCCGCCCGTTTGGTGAATGCGCGCCGGCCACGAGATGATCATCGGGTCGGTTGTCCCACCCAGGTGTGAGGCGTCCATCTTCGCCCCCTGGAACGGCGTGCTCAGCGCCCAGGCCCAGGCCGCGGCGAAGTGGTTCATATAAAGCTCGCTGCCCAGCTCGCCGCTGTCGATCAGCCGCTGCTGCAGGCTCAAAGCTCTGCCCTGCGCATCCTTCGCGTCGTAGCCGGCCAGGCCACCCTCGGCGCTCGCGCCGTTATCCCCGAAAATCTCCATCACCAGCGTATTCTCTGACTTGCCCGACCTACGAAGCTCCTCCAGCAGCCTCCCGATCTCATAATCCGTCTGCTCGGTGAA
Organism: Acidobacteriaceae bacterium; assembly: GCA_049800615.1. Classification (GTDB taxonomy): domain Bacteria; phylum Acidobacteriota; class Terriglobia; order Terriglobales; family Acidobacteriaceae; genus PALSA-350. Next base: position 5,418 of record JBARKD010000847.1, read on the forward strand.
GGCCGCGTACACCTCCGCCTGGTGAGCCAGGAGCTTGCGGTCGTCCGCCGGCAGCGAGTCCCACGCCGGCAAACCCGCGGGCCGCGGCGTCAACTCCGCATCACTCGGGATCAGGCCCAGCTTCTTCTGCCGTGCGAAGGTTTCCTCTCGCAGCTTGTCCCATCCCTCATCGAACTTCCCCTTGTACCTGGCGATATACTCCTTCGGCACCTGGTGCGGCGTATGGGTCGCGCCGGGCGCGTAATAGAGAAAGAACGGCTTCTCTGGAGCTACAGCTTCAAGCTGGTGCAGCCAGGTGATTGCATGATCGGTCATATCTGTCGTCAGCGAATAACCCTGCTGCGGTGTCTTTTGCGGCTCGACCGGAACCGTGTCATCGAACAGACGCGGGAAATACTGATTGTCGTAGCCGGCTAAAAAGCCATAGAAATGCTGGAATCCTAAGCCGGTGGGCCAGCGATCGAACGGTCCTGCGCGGCTTGTTTGCCAGATCGGCGTATTGTGCCATTTGCCGAAGGCAGCCGTTGCGTAGCCAGTGTCTTTCAGTACTTCGGCTACCGTCGCTGCGCTTTTTGGCCACACGCCGTTGTAACCCGGGAAACCGCTTACCGATTCAGCCACGGTGCCAAATCCGACCTGGTGGTTGTTACGCCCGGATAGCAGCGCGGCCCGGCTCGGCGAACACAGCGCATTAACGTGGAAGTTGTTGTACTTCAGGCCCGCGGCGGCCAGACGGTCGAAACTCGGCGTGGCGATCGCACCGCCGAAAGTTGAAGTCGCACTGAAGCCGACGTCGTCCACCAGAATCAACACCACGTTTGGCGCATCTTTAGGGGCCGTCACTTCCTGCGGAAACGCTGCCCGCGCCTTCCCTGGATCGGCGCTGGCCACACCGGCAAACGGCGGATCCGGCTTTGGCAGGGCTTCGTCCTGCGCGGCCTTTGCTTTGGGTTGCGAGTGGCAACCTGCGACCAGAAGACTCATTGCGGTGACCATGCCTGGAGCGAGCCGAGAAAGACGTGCCATTCATTTCCTTTCGTGTTGACTTAGGCCCGTATACGAGCCCCGGGCCTTTGCCGGTTTGACATTGGAAAATGATAGCGGCCTCTCTGGATCATCGTCATCAAGCTAGACCATTTTGACTTCAAGCTGACCCATCACCGAATCATGGGAACCTTGACACAGCTTCTCTCCCATGGTTCAATCGCCTTACTGTGAGATCCGTGCAAACAACTTCCCTCGCTACTGTGCTCACGCTCCAGTCGACTTCTTCCCTGCTTTCGTGTTGTTGATCTCCTTCATCGATCTGCTCAAACCACAGTCCTAATTTTCCTTGTCCTGCTGTGATCCAAGCTGCTCGCCAGGTTTGCTGCGTGCCCGCGCACGCCTGACCCTGACGTCAGCCCGCAGGGGCGAACGCGTTCGCGTCGCTTTCTGGGGCACAGCCTCAGCGCCGGCTCCCCATGCTGGGAGTTTTCCGGATAGGAACGACTATGCGCGTTTTTACTCGCTCCTTCGCTTTCTTTGCCATTCTCCATGCGCTCTCGTTGCACGCACAGGTTGATACCGGCAGCATCTCCGGCACCGTCCACGACCCCGCCGGCTCGATCATCATGAATGCAACGATTACGGTAACTAATACCGCCGACGGCTTTGTTTCTACCGTCAACAGCAATCACGGCGGGCTCTACACCGCCGTCGATCTTCGCCCCGGAAATTACAGCGTCACGGCCGCGGCGCCCGGCTTTCAAAGCATCACACGTACCGGCATCGACCTGCGCCTGCAAGACCGGCTGGCCATCAACTTCGATCTGGCGATCGGTCAGACAGCCACCCTGGTCGAGGTCCAATCCAATGCGACAGCGCTGGAGACCGAAACCACGTCGCTCGGCCAGGTCATCGAGAACAAGGCAATCCAGACCCTGCCCCTGAACGGCCGCAACTACATCCAGCTTGCTATCCTCGGCGCCGGCACCAGCCCGTCACAGCGCAGCAACGAGCGTAATTCGTTTATCGCCAATGGGCAGCGGGAAATCCAGAACAGCTATGTTCTCGACGGCATAGATAACAAGAATAAGATCGTTGGTTTCGACAGCTCCGACGCGCAGTCGATAGAGCCCATCATCGACGCCATCCAGGAGTTCAAGGTGCAAACGGCAACCTTCTCGGCCGAGTTCGGCCAGTCCGCGGGCGGGGTGGTGAATGTCTCGATCCGCTCCGGAACCGATCATTTCCACGGGAGCGCTTTTGAGTACCTGCGCAACTCCTGGCTCGACGCCGATCCTTACTTCCAGCCGGCGCTCACCGCCAAGCCACAGTTCATTCAGAACCAGTACGGCGCCACGGTTGGCGGTCCCCTTCTGCGTAACCACACCTTCTTCTTTTTTGCCTGGCAAAGTTCGCGCATCAGCGATGCCTCGCCCCAACTGGCCGTGGTCCCGACTGCCTCACAGCTGGCAGGCCAGTTCGGCGCCGCCATCTACGACCCGGCCACTACCCAAGCCAGCCCCAGTGGCTCCGGGTACACACGCAGCCAGTTCGCGGGCAATCGGATTCCCGCTGCGCGCTTCGATCCTGTCGCCGCCAAGCTGCTGACACTCTTTCCGGCTCCCAATCTTACGGGCGCAAACAACTTCTTCTCCAACCAGAAGGAGACCATCAACAACAACCAGTACGTTCTGCGCCTCGATCACCGCTTCTCCGACAAAGACACCGTTTTCGCCCACTATATTGCGTTCTTTGATACCAACGCGCTACCCGCGGTGCTGCCTCCGCCCGCCAGCAATCCGAGCATTGTCTGGCCGGAAGCGCATTCCTTTGCGTTCAGCGAGTCGCACATCTTTTCCCCCACGCTGCTGAACGAAGCCCGGGTCGGCTATCAGGAAACGCGCGAGAAGCAGACCGTGCAGACAACACGCCAGTTCGACCAGTACGGAATAATCGGAGCGCCCGATCTGGCTAACGTCACCGGCCTGCCCACCTTTGCTGTGAGCGGGCTCACGACAATTGGAACCACCGGTCCTGGCACGCTCCAAACTGCGGCCACGGGCTCCGGGAATCTGCCCATCGACAAGCAGGGTCGCGTCATCCAATTCAATGACAATCTGACCTGGCAGCGCGGCCGTCATGTGCTCAAGTTTGGCGCCGACTTCCAACAGGTCACCTTGTACGCTAACGTGACCCTGTCCGCGCGCCCGGCCTACAGCTTTAACGGCGTCTACACGCAAAACCCGCAGGCCCGAACCGGAACCGGGAACGCGCTGGCGGACTTCCTGTTGGGCTACACCAGCTCCTCATCGGTCTCGACCAACTCAGACAGCGAAAGCCGCCAGCATATTTGGCAGGGATATGTGCAGGACGATTGGAAGGTCACACCCACTCTGACCATCAACGCCGGCCTGCGCTATGAGCTGCCCCTGCCGTTCTATGAAACCGCCAACCACTACGCGAACGTGATCCTGGAGCAGGGTCCGCTCTACGGCCAACTGCTCACTGCGAGCGATGGCCCGCAACACGGCTACCGCCGCTCGTTCGTCGATCCTAACCTGCACAACTTTGCGCCGCGCCTGGGCTTTGCCTGGCAGGCGGATCCAAAAACCGTGGTGCGCGCCGCCGGCGGCATCTTTTATGGCCGCGATGAGAATGTTCCGGTCGCCGATCGCCCCACCAACAACCCGCCTTACTATATCCTCAGCTCTTATACTTCGGATCAGATCGATCCGAGCATTGTTCTCGCCACGGGTTTTCCGGCCAATGCGATCAGTCCGTCGAATGTGAAGACGCCATCGGTGAATTCATACCTCAAACATTCGCCCACACCCTACGTACAGCAGTGGACGCTCAATATGCAACGTGATTTCGGACTGGGCTTTGTTGGCCAGGTCACTTATGTCGGCTCCAGCACCCACGATCTTTACTATCCCAACCAGATCGATCAGCCCTCGCCTGGCCCCGGCTCGGTGCAGGCACGGCGTCCCTTTCCCCAATACAGCGCCCTGCATGCCTACGCGCCCCTGGTCAGCGCTAACTACAACTCGCTCCAGGCGCAAATCGAGCGCCGCTTCCACAATGGGTTCAGCCTGCTCAGTGCCTACACCTGGGGCCACGCCATCGACAACGGTCCCAGCCAGGTCGACACCGTGGTGGTTCCCCAGAACGCTTTCGATTTTGCTGCCGAGCGGGGCAACTCGGCTTTTGATGTTCGCAATCGCTTTGTGACCAGCGTGCTCTACGAGCTGCCCTTCGGCAAAGGCAAGCCGCTCTTCGCCAACTCCCGTGTGGGCAATGCCATCGCCGGCGGATGGCTGCTCGCCGGCATCTTCTCCGCGCAGAGCGGCCTGTGGTTCACGCCGGTCGAAGCCGTCGATTCCAGCAACACCGGCACCACCGCGCATCCTGATCGCATCGCCAACGGCAATCTATCCTCCGGCCATCGCAGCATCAACCATTGGTTCGACACCACGGCGTTTCCCACGCCGGCGCAATACACCTTCGGCAACTCTGGCCGTGACATTCTCAACGGTCCTGGGTTTCACAATATCGATTTTGGCCTCTCGCGCGTGATCGGCCTGTTCGAAGGCGCCAATCTCGAGGTTCGCGCCGAGGCTTTCAACCTCTTCAACACGCCCCAATTTGGTTTGCCCAACGCCACCCTGGGCCAACCCACCACGGCCGTCATCTCCTCGGTCACCAACCCGCAGCGGCAGATTCAGCTCGCCGCCAGAATCCAATTCTAGGAAAGAGCATGAGCGATACTTCACGTCGGGATCTATTGAAGCTGGCAGCGCTGACGGGGGCTGCCGGTCTCGCCGGATGCAACAGCACCCCGAAACCAGTTGCTTCGCCGGCTTCTACAGAGCAGGCATCCGTGCCCGGTCAGGGCCATTGGGACGCCCCACCCAGGCAGTCCGGCAACCAGCTAAATCTAATTGTGCTCGTCTCTGATACCTTCCGCGCCGACAACATGGAGGCCTACGGAAGCCAGTGGGTGCAGACTCCCTATCTCAACCAGTTCGCCAAAGAATCGATCGTTTTCGAAGACTTCTACCCTGAGGGCCTGCCAACCATCCCGCTGCGCCGGCAACTTTATACTGGCCGGCGTATTTTTCCTACCCACTTCTACTTCCAGCAGGACAGCGTCAAGATTCCCGGCTGGCACGAGCTCTTCCTTGAAGACGTCACCCTGGCCGAAACCCTGGGAGCCGCGGGTTATGCGACCGCACTGGTCGCCGACCTGCCCCACTTATTCAAGCCTGGCCGCAACTTCCACCGCGGCTTCACCAGCTACGAATGGATCCGTGGTCAGGAGATCGACTATTACACTCTCGCTCCCCGTAACTACCCCGACTTCTCCGGCCTCTTTCCCGCGGACTACCTGCAACAGATCGCGGCCGCGTCCGGCTCCGCCGGCAACAACAGCGCCTTTCTCGAATTTCTCAATCAATACCAGGCCAACCGCAAACAATGGCTGAAGCGCGCGCCGTCGATTGTGGAAAGCACGGCTACAACCGCCATCGACTGGCTCAAGCAGAACCACGATCAGGCGCCGTTCTATCTTCACGTCGAGTCTTTCGATCCTCATGAACCGTGGGATCCACCCGAACCCTTTCTCGCCAAATACCTCAAGAAGAAGACGGCGCATAGCTGGCCCGAGCCGCCCTATCTGAACGTCAAGGTTCCTGACGAGGGTGTCGAGCGCCTGCGCGCCAACTACGCCGGTGAGGCCTCGAATGTCGACCACTGGTATGGCAAGGTGCTGGCGACGATCAAGGAGTTGGGCCTCTACGACAACTCCGTCATCGTTTTCCTGGCCGACCACGGTGCGCTGCTCAACGAACAGGGACAGTGGGTGAAAGGGCCGGAGAAGCTGCGCCGGCAGGTCACTCACGTTCCGCTGCTGGTTCACGTTCCGGACCATGCCTTTGCGGGAAAGCGCGTCTCCGGCTTCGCCCAGACAGCCGATGTCGTGCCCACCCTACTCGGCCGCCTCAATCTGAAACCATCGCAGCGCGTTACCGGCGAAGACCTGTGGCCGTACGTGACCGGGGAAAAGAGCAACCGCCGCGAATCCATTGTCTCGTCGTACGGCTACATCGCTTCGGTCCGCACACCCGAGTGGAATTATTCCGCCATTTGGGACAAGGCGAAATACCAGGGCAAGTACGCGCCCCAGCTCTATGACCTCAAGCGTGATCCCGACGAACTGCAGACCGTCGCCGAGGCCAACCCAAAGGTCATCGCCGATCTGCAGACCAGACTCGACCAATACCTCGATTCCGGCCGCAACCTCACCAACGGCACTTTTTCGAAAGAACTGTTTTAGCCCGCGAGCCGCACTAGCGGCCGCGCCCAATTTTCAGCCAGAGGATCGAATACCGTGAAGCAGCCAACTCGCAGAGATATCTTCAAAGGCGGTCTCGCCGCCGGCATCGCCGGCCTTGCAACTACTGTGCCTGGCGCCGCGTCCGCGCAGAGCACGCCGGCCGGCGCCGGCTGGCAGCCGCCCCAGAAGCAATCCGGCAATCGCCTCAACCTGGTCGTGCTTGTCTCCGACACTTTTCGCGCCGACAATCTCGAGGTTTACGGGAGTCAGTGGGTCGACACGCCGGCCCTCAATCGCTTCGCCCAGGAAGCTGTTGTTTTCGAGCAGTTCTACCCCGAGGGTATGCCTACGGTTCCCATCCGCCGCCAGCTTTATACCGGCCGGCGCATCTTCCCTACGCACACGTATTTCCAGCAGTCCACCCAGCAGAGCTACGGCTGGCATCCGCTCTTCATCGAGGACGTCACCCTCGCGGAAACCCTGCGGGCCGCCGACTACCGCACCGCGCTAATCGCTGACGTCTACCACATCATGAAACCTGGTCTGAATTTCCAGCGCGGCTTCGACGACTTCGAGTGGATTCGTGGCCAGGAAATCGACTTCTACGCTCAGGCCCCGCGCGTGCAGCCGAGCTTCAGCGACGTCTATCCCGAAGAATACTTTCATGCGGTCGACGAGGCCTCGCCGAATGGCCACGGCGGTGCGGCCCTCCGCAAATTTCTCAACCAGTACCTCGCCAACCGCAAACGCTGGCGCCGCTCCGGCGAGTCCATCGCCGAGCTCACCGCCAGGAGCAGCATCCGCTGGCTCAAGGAAAACCACGACCAGGGCCCTTTCTACCTGCACGTCGAAGTCTTCGATCCCCACGAACCGTGGGATCCGCCGGCGCAATTTCTGGAGAAATATCTAAAGGATCCCACGCCGCACAGCTGGCTTGAGCCGCCCTATGCCAACGTCAAGGTTCCGGAAGAGGGCGTGCGCCGTTTGCGCGCAAACTATGCCGGCGAGGCCTCGAATGTCGACTACTGGTATGGCCAGGTAATCGAGACCATCCGCAGCCTGGGTCTCTACGACAACACCGTGGTCGTCTTCCTCTCCGATCATGGCGCGCTGCTCAACGAGCAGGGGCAGTGGGTCAAAGGCGCGGAGAAGATCCGCAAGCAGGTGTCCCACGTTCCGTTACTGTTACATGCGCCCGGTACACCTTACAATGGCCGCCGCGTTTCCGGGTTTGCCCAGACCCCTGACGTCTTTCCCACTGTCCTTGGCCGTCTGGGTCTCAAGCCCGGCCCGCGGGTCACGGGTCAGGACCTCTGGCCATATGTAACCGGCGAGAAGACAAATCCCCGTGAGTACATTGTCTCCTCCTTCGGTGGCATCGCTTCCGTGCGCACCCCGGAGTGGAACTACTCCGCGGTCTGGAATAAGGATCGCTATCAGGGAAACTACAAGCCGCAGCTCTACGACCTCAAGAAGGATCCTGACGAGCTCACCACGGTGGCCGACCAGCACCCTGAAGTGCTTACGCATCTTCAGTCAAAGCTGGATGACTATCTGGCGTCCGGGAAAGACCTGACCACAGGAACTTTTTCGTTGGAGTTATGAGGAGCCATTCGTCCCTTTGATCCTACTGTTCAAGCAATCCGGCAATCAGTGGTAGCTGATCTGCCAGTCTGTCCAGCCAAATCCGGTTTCAGCGGGCGTCAGCGCGAAGGGTGGAAAGTTCATGGCATGCGCGTGCTTCTCCACCCCCAGCGTCATCAGGGCTGCTTTGCGTCCATTGACCTCGACCGCCAATAAGGTCGTGTTGCCATAGCGGGAGGTGGCATGCAATATCTTGTGGCTTTTGATGGTGCCATACTCGCTGTTTGCACCCCAGTCGCTCACGAAGCGCCCATAGGAATAGCCACTTGCCGCATATTGCTGGGCATGCTGCTGCCAACTGGGATCGTTATTCCAAATGCCAAAGGCTTGGGGAAAGTCTCGTTTCTCAACTGCCGCGAAAAGGTGATTCACCCTGCGCTCCGCCGGCAAGTTCCACGTCAGAAAAATGGCGACCGCAACTACCGCTGCCACGCAAAGAAAAGCAACGATGAGAGCGCGCCGCTTCTTGTTGGGAGTCGCGTCGTGTACGCCTGCGTCCATTAATGTCATAAAAAGGATCCTCTTTCCCTGGAGACTCCGGCGCTTTCGACCGGGATTGATTTGCCCCGTTTGCAGGGCGACCAGCAGTGCCTTTTCCCGAGCAGCTTCGGCAAGCCATCACCTACTGCATTTGGACACCGCATCAGAATCGAAGGTTCCAGCAAGCTATATTCGTGTCATTCCAGCGGTACGTATATTTTGATTCGGGCACTCGCCCATTTCCCGAAGACCCATTGACCAGGTCGCAGCTGTGGGCAAACACCGCCTGGGGAACGAAAGAACCGTGAGTATCATTTGAGGCTCAGGCAATCGGCAGCCTTCTGAATGCCGGCTTCCCTTGGTGAAAAACCCCGGTGAAGTACCGTAAGATCAAGGAATATCGGCCCGAATCGCCTACGGTTGTCCAGCATTGCTGGAACTGGTCTCATAAATAGACAAATTTCGGAGAGGCCGCGCCTGAGACCCGCCCTCGAAGCGGGGCTCAGGGTCCAACCAGAAGCCGCAGACCCATATATGAGACCCATATATGAGACAAGTTCTAAGCAATTACGCAGTGTGCAAAGTTCGACCCTATAAGGACACACAGAAATGCACCGGCTCTTCCTCGTCGCCTCGTTGTACCCCTTGATTTCCATAGCCGCGATTGCACAACAAGGGCAACCCAGCCGAGTGCCGGATGCACCTTCGCC
>JBARKD010000848.1:0-2859 GCA_049800615.1 Acidobacteriaceae bacterium
GACCTGCGGTTCTCTTTCATGGAAAAGCAGCTTTCGCCTACCCACAAAGTTGTCATCCCGACCGAAGCGTAGCGAAGTGGAGGGACCTGCGGTTCTCTTTCATGGAAAAACAGCTTTCGCCTACCCCACAAAATTGTCGTCCCGACCGAAGCGGAGGGATCTGCAGTTTACTGAACCGGCGATAGATCTTTATGGAACCACCGGTTCGCACGCAGACTCTGAAGCCCCGCCCCTTCAAAACAAAAGAGTCACAGGTTCTCGGGATGACAAAGGGGAGGAGCACGTTACCCATGAGGCCTGTGGATTCAAGGGGAAATCACAAAGCTCCATATTTCTGTTTGTTCGTGGCCTACTATTACGACCGAAGCGAAGCCAAGGGATCCGCACTTTGCCGTTGCCTTAATGATCCCGGATCACCTTGCATACAAGAATGTGCCGCACAGATCCGTGGAATTTGAGATAGCTTCGGCGGTCATCACAGGCGGTTTCTGACCGGAAAAGAACGCGACATGTAAATTGCGGCCCTCCGGGTAGGTGATCATCCACTGCGTTTCCTCACTCCCGCAAAGGGTATTCTTGTGCATAAACTTCTTTTCCGCCGGAACATTCAACCGGTAAAGATTGCCAGTACCCCCCGTGCCGCTTGCATCCGCAAACACAGCATTCAATTCGCCCGGATTCAGGCTGCGGATCTCGGCGATGGTAAAACCGGCGAAATTAATAAACAGCTTGTCCGCAGTGATGCCGATATCCCCAGTGATCGATTGAGCTGTATTGCTTGCTGCTCGCCAGGTTCCCTTGTCCTGCGCGGTTGCCGCGATCGAGCAGGCCAGCACGGCCGCAATCGCATAGAGTTTCCGGTCTCGTATCATGCTTCGAGCATGGCACTCAAGGCGCCTTTTGAGCAACCATGGGCGCGTCCGTTTGCTTTTTTCGTTTCTTTCGCGCCAGGTCAAGAAACGACTGCACGACGCGGCTCTGGTGAGAAGGGGACCACGCAATCACCATATCGACGAAGGCGGCGCGGTCGGCAAGCGGCATAAACAGCAATTCCTCGCTGCTTAGTCTTCGCGAGCCGGCCGGCAGGATGGCGATTCCTTCACCCGCCTCCACCAACGCCAGAACCCCCGAGGCGACGGTGCCGGTGGCGCTGATTTTGGGTGAGAATCCAGCTTCAGTGCAAAGCGTAATCACCTTGTCAAAGACCGGGGCTGAATACCCCCGGTCGTTCAGGACAAATTTTTCGTCGGCCAGGTCCCTCATGGCGATCTGACGCTTTCCTGCCAGACGATGAGTCTTGGGCAACACCACGTAGAGCCGCTCGGTCAGGAAGTGCTCAGAACGCAAAGTGGTCGCTTGCGGCCCAAGGGCGCGGGTAAACCCTATGTCGATGGTGCCCGCCTGCAAGGCCTGATGCTGCATCAGCGGCGCCATTTCCACCAGGGCCACCTGAACTTCGGGAAAGCGCAGCCGGAACTCCTTGATGATGGCGGGAAAGAATGCGCCCGTTCCGCCGGCAAAAAATCCGATCGTCAGCGTGCCCACTTCGCCATGGAGAGATTTGTGGACGTTGGCGGCGGCCTTGGCGGCCTGTTGCAGAATGGCGCGCGCGTCGGCGAGAAAAACTTCGCCTTCCGGGGTGAGGCGAACGTGTCGGTTATTGCGATCGAACAGCGGAGCACCCAGTTCCGACTCCAGATCGCGTATCTGCTCACTGATGGCGGATTGCGCAACATGAAGCAGTTGCGCGGCCCGCCCAAAGCCTTCGTTATCCGCCACCGCTACGAAATAGCGCATGTGTCTCAGTTCCACGCCTTGATTTTAGCGGACCTGGGCTATCGGTTTTTCCGATGAGTTCCTTCGGAACAAAGTACGAATCCCGGAACTTCCCCCGGGCGTCGTATAGGTCGGGGCCACTTTCCATGTGGATTGTTAAATTAGCGCTGAATCGCCCTTATACGTTCATCATCCTGGCGCTGCTGATCCTGATCATGAGCCCGGTCGTCATTCTGCGCACACCGACCGACATCTTCCCCAACATCAACATCCCGGTCATTGCCGTCGCCTGGCAGTACACCGGCCTGGATCCGGAAGAAATGGAAGGCCGCCTCACTACCCCGTTTGAAAAGGCTGCCACGACTCTGGTTGACAACATCGAGCACATCGAGTCGACCACATATAACGGCGTCTCGGTGGTGAAGCTGTTCCTGCAGCCCAGCGCCAGTCTCGATACCGCGAACGCCCAGGTTACCGCTGTTTCACAATACGAGTTGCGCCAGTTGCCTCCGGGCACGCTGCCCCCGGAAATTATTAACTTCAGCGCCTCCAGCGTACCCATCTTGCAACTAGGCATATCCGGCAATGGGCTGGACGAGCAGCAGCTCAATGACTACAGCCAGAACGCGATTCGTCCGCAACTGGTTACGGTTCCCGGCGCTGTGCTGCCTCAGCCCTACGGCGGGAAGCAGCCCCAAATCACCGTCAACATGGACGATCACCTGATGCAGTCGAAGGGTGTTTCTCCGGCGGATCTGCTGGCGGCGCTGAATGCGCAGAACGTGGTCCTGCCTTCCGGAACAGCAAAGATCGGGCCGACGGAATACGACGTGCGCACCAACTCCGCACCGCGCACCATCGACGATCTCGGCATGTTGCCGATCAAGAAGGTCAACGGGGCAATTGTTTACGTTCGCGATGTGGCTACGGTCAGCAGCGGCTCCGCCTTTCAAACCAACATCGTGCGCCAGAACGGCCATCGCGGCGTGCTCATCACCGTAATCAAGGCGGGAAACGCGTCGACCCTTAGCGTGGTAAAAGGCATCCGCGCCCTGCTGCCCCGCGTACTGCAGATTGTTCCCC
>JBARKD010000849.1:0-4889 GCA_049800615.1 Acidobacteriaceae bacterium
TGATGAAAGCGCCATAAAGCGCGCGGCGTTGCAGGTTGCCCGGCTTGGCTCCGGCGCGGCGGGCGAACATCATGAACAGGCCGTAATTCTGGCCGCTGTAGTGCCACGGACTCCAGGTCAGATAAAGAGTAAAAATCCACGGAAGCATGCCCAGCCAGAAGTGCGAAACGAAAACGGTCAGCAGAATTACACCGGTCGTATGGACGGTGAATAAGCGATATTTCTGGAAATCCTCCTCTCGGTGGTAAGCGCGGTAAATGGTGGCCATGTAATGCGGATAGTTAAAAAAGAGCGCCAAAGCATAAAACGCTACCGACCATGCGCGTGTGCGGGAAGCCAGAGAAGAATATGAGAGCAGCAACAGCGGAATCGACCACGCTCCACAACCGACGACCAGATCGAGCCACGGGCCATAGAGCCAGGTCGTCGTGGCCGTCTGGGACCGAAGTTTTTGTTCCGTCATTACCCTAACCATACTTTTTGCAGGAGACACTGTAAGGCGCGCTCAACTCTGAACCGTGCGCCGCGTTCTCTTCTTTTATTCGATCGCTTGTGTTCGATCGCTTCTGTGCAATCGATTGCGATGATCGCCTGTGTTTGACCGGATTATAGGTGGCGAAAGGTGCGGATCGTATAACAAGTGAGGGTCGGAGGCAGTTACGAAGGTCACGGCGTAGTCGTGCGATCCCAGACTGGAGTTTACTTCGAAGTGTTCCGCAGCAATGCTTGAGGGATGATTGGTCTTTTACAATGCTCGGGTGAAGACTTGGGATGTAATCGTAATTGGCGGCGGCATCATCGGGCTTTCGCTTGCGATCGAACTGCGCAAGCAGGGAGCGTCAGTTCTAGTCGTTGAGCGAAGCGAGCCGGGGCGCGAGGCTTCTTACGCCGCGGGCGGAATGCTGGTGGAGTGCAGCATGGAAACTCCCGCCACTCTGCAGATACTGGCGACGGCCAGCGCACGTATGTACCCGCAGTTTGTGCATGAGCTGCAAATTGACTCTGGACTCCACATTGACCTCCGGGATCAGGGCACGATCATTTTCCCTCCACCAGAGGACATCCGTGAGCGGCCGGGATTTGCCGTGGCCGACCTGGCAAAGCTGCTTCCCTCGCACCTTGCTGAACTAGAGCCAGCGCTTGCCCAGTCCAACAGGCCCGCGTTTTATTTGCAGGAACGTAGTGTCGACCCGCGCGGGCTCGTGGCCGCCGCTCTCGCCGCGGCAAAGCGCGTGGGAGTGGACATTTCTTCAGGCGCGCAAGTCACGGCAACGATTTTCTCGGATGGCCAGGCCGGCGGAGTCGTCACACAGAAGACTTCATTTCTGGCGCCTAAGGTTGTTAACTGTGCAGGCGCCTGGTCGGGCCAGATCGCGCCGCATGCTTTTCCGACGCGGCCGGTGAAAGGACAGATGTTGTGCCTGCTTTCGCCTTCGCAGGGCTTGCTCAAACATGTAATTCGCTCACCGGAGTCCTACCTGATCCCGCGCAGCGATGGAAGAATCCTGGTCGGAACAACCGTGGAAGAAGCGGGGTTCGACAAACGCACCGACATCGCGACGATTCAGCGGCTGCATCGGGCCGCAATCGCTCTCGTTCCGGAATTGCGGAATGCAAAGATTCTTGAGGATTGGGCCGGCCTGCGCCCCGGAACTCCTGACTCATTGCCGATTCTCGGCGCAACCGCCGCGCCCGGCTATTACGTTGCCACAGGCCATTTTCGCGATGGCATTCTCCTCGCCCCGGTTACCGCGCGTGTGATGACACAGCTTATTCGCGGCAAGACGCCCGACTACAATCTCGATGCTTTTTCACCGGCACGATTTTTGACGTAACGACGTAATGATGTTGCTGCCGCGTAGCGGGTCAGCTTGAAAACACATCCCCGCAGCGGCTGAAAAGCCGCGCCCTTTCAAAACAGATTCAAACTACCCACTACCTGCTGCCAGGCGCGGACGCTTCCTCTAGATTTCGTCGGGTATACTGGATTGTTCCGCAACCGGGTAATTCTGCTTCTTTGCGCTTCGCACACGAGAAAGGATTCACTCCATGGCATCCCCCGCTATCGATTTCGCCCGCAATAATCAGCAGCGCTTCCTTAACGAACTGAAGGATCTTCTCCGCATTCCCAGCGTCAGCACGCTTGAAGAGCATAAGCCCGACGTTCAAAAGGCCGCTAACTTCGTTGCCGACGAACTCCGCCACATCGGCTTGGAGAACGTCGAGCTTATCCCCACAAAAGGCCATCCTCTCATCTACGCCGATTGGCTGCACGCGCCAGGCAAGCCCACGGTCCTCTGCTACGCGCATTACGATGTGCAACCGCCCGACCCCCTCGATGAGTGGAAGACTCCGCCCTTCGAGCCCACAGAGCGCAACAACAACATCTACGCCCGCGGGGCTGTCGACGACAAAGGCCAGCTCTGGATGGAAGTGAAGGCTCTCGAATCGCTGATGAGGTCCGGCGACGGCAAGCTGCCCATCAATGTAAAAGTAATTTTTGAAGGCGAAGAAGAAGTCGGCGGCGAATCGATCTCTGAATATGTTTACAAACAGAAAGCCAAGCTGAAGGCCGACTTTGCCCTGGTTTGCGACACCGAACTTTTCGCACCCAACCTTCCTACGCTGTGCGTAGGCCTGCGCGGCCTGGTCTACACCGAGATTGAAGCGGTCGGCGCGATGACTGATCTGCACTCCGGCGTTTACGGCGGCGCAGCACCGAATCCCTTCTTCGCGCTCATCGAGATCATCAGCAAGTTGAAGGATGCAAAAGGGCACGTGCTCATCCCCGGCTTCTACAAGAATGTGAAAGCCCCCAGCAAAGATGAACTCAAAGCCTGGAAGCGGCTGCCCTTCAACGAGGAACACTACCGCAAAACCGAAGTCGGATCCAAGGTGCTGACCGGGGAGCCCGGCTATTCAGTTTTGTATCGCACCTGGGCACGACCTACGCTTGAGGTCCACGGCATGCCCGGAGGGTTCATCGGCGCCGGCGCCAAGACCGTGATCCCTGCCAAAGCCGCAGCCAAGGTTTCCATGCGCCTCGTGCCCAACCAGGACGCCGACGACATTTTGAAACGCTATACGAACTTCGTAAAGAAGCTAACGCCCAAGGGAATCGAAACCAAGATTAAAGTGCACAGCAAAGGGCCAGCCTGCGTGGTCGGCACCGACAATCCTTACATCAAGGCAGCCACCGATGCGCTTCACGATACCTTCAAGAAAGAGACAGTATTCATCCGCAGCGGCGGATCGATCCCCATCGTCAACGATTTCTACCAGGGTTTGAAAATCCCCAGCGTAATGATGGGCTTCGGTCTTCCCGACGACAACCTGCACGCTCCCAACGAAAAGTTTCACATCCCGAACTTCCACCACGGGATTGAAACCATCTGCCTGTTCTTCGAGAAGCTGGGAGGAAAATAGAACTGGTCTCATAAATGGGGGTCGGGGACCTATTAGCTATTTTCTGCCCGGGAAGGACAGCCAGAAGGAGGTTTCGGAACCGTTTACGGGCAACAGGTCCACTGCCGACCGCGAAGGTGCCTGATCGGTGTCCCTTTACTTGGCCTCCAGCCGCCGGGCGGTAAACTTCTTTTCCCCGTAGCGGGTGGTCAGGCCGTTGACGGCGCCTCCCGCGTCCCTCGACATCACGACGTGGCCGAAGAAATTGCGCTCCAGGAAATCGTTCCCTAATAGCGGAACCACCGGCGTGCGAAGGTCACCCAGTTTCAGGAGCAGGTAGCCTGGTTCGGCAGTCAGAGTGAACTTCGCATTGGGCGCAAAATATTCTGCCCCGTACTGGTACGTACCTGCGTACGACGCCAGCGTTGATTGCGGGATCGCAGCGGCGTAGACGGCTGGAGGTGGTGGTTGCTGACCAAAGACAATCGCCGCAAGAGCTCCGGCGATAGGATCTTGCGAGACGGTGGAGTAACTGTTGCTGAGCAGAATGATCGTGACATCGTCGTCCGGAAAACGGTCCAGCTCAGCGGCGAAGCCAGGACTGCGGCCTTTGCCGGACATTACGCGATGCCCGAGGCGTTTGCCGACGTACCAGCCGTAGCGATTGCCGGGGCCCTCGACGAAGTACTTCTGGCGGGTGGAGGCTTTCAGGACGGCATCAGTGTTCAGAGCGCGGTCGAAGCGGTAGAGGTCGTCAACGGTCGAGTACAAAGAGCCGTTTCCCGTCTTGTTTGACCAGTCTAGATAGGGCGCCTTTTCGTAGTCGGTAATGCCGGCGGGTCTGTACCCAGAGGCAGCCAGGGGGATGAGCTGCGAGGCTTCTCCATCGTGCCCGGAATCCTGCATTCCGAGTGGGTCAAAAATGTGCTTGCGGAGGTATCCTCCATAGCTTTCTCCTGTAACTTTTTCCAATACAAGCGCCAGCAGATTGTAGTTGGAGTTGCTGTACTCGTAGCGGCTCCCCGGTTGGAACCCCAGAGGCAAATTAGCGAACTTGGCAACCAACTGCGGTATTGTGTGAGGGCTTCGGGCAAAGGTGTCGTAGTCAGGGAGATCGTTGATGTCGGGAATGCCGGAGGTATGTGTCAGTAAGTTATCCAAGGTAATCCGGTCACCGTTAGGGAAATCCGGAACAAAACGTAACAACGGGTCCGCAACACTGAGACGTCCCTGCTCCTGTAACTGCAGGATAGCCGCCGCCGTAAACGCCTTCGAGACTGAGGCGAGATGGAAGCAAGTCTCGGGTGAATTTGGAACCTGCAACTCGTAATTTGCCATGCCGTAGCTGTGGCGAAACAATACCCGACCCTTGCGGGCCACGAGCACCGTGCCAGTGAGGTTTCCGGTCTCAACGAAGGGCTTGAGATAAGCCTCGAGACGATTCGCAATTTGACCGTCAGGCAGGTCTTGACAGCACCCAATAC
>JBARKD010000850.1:0-8203 GCA_049800615.1 Acidobacteriaceae bacterium
GGAAAAGGTCCTTCGGGGGATATACGCGCCTGGGATGTTCATACCGGCAAGCTGGTATGGCGCTTCCACTCCGTACCGCATGCCGGCGAGACCGGCTACGAGACATGGGCAAACAATTCGGGCGCAGGCCGCGGCGGAACCAACGTCTGGGGATTTGCCTCCGTCGACGTCAAGCGCGGGCTGGTCTTTCTTCCCTTCGGCTCACCTACCTCCGACTTCTACGGTGGCGACCGTCCAGGCAACGGACTCTTTGGCAACACCCTGGTTGTGCTCCACGCGGCGACCGGCAAAATGGCATGGCATTTCCAGGCTGTCCACCACGACATCAACGATTACGATCTCGAATCCGCGCCGGTGATGATCGATGTCAAACACGGTGGCAAAAATATTCCGGCGGTCGCGCTCACCAGCAAAACCGGGTTGATCTTCATCCTCGATCGGCGTAACGGCAAGCCGATTTATGGGGTGGAAGAGCGGCCCGTTCCGCAAAGCACCCTCCCGGGTGAGCACCCTTCTCCCACCCAGCCGTTCCCGGGCAAACCCGCCCCATTAGGCCGTGCTGGTTTCACCTCTGCCGACCTCTCCACCGTGACTCCCGAGCATCACGCATTCTGCCAGGCCATGCTGGAAACGGAGGGCGGCATGCAGGGCGGCCCGCTGTTCACTCCCTACGGGCAAAATCTTACGGTCGTCTTCCCCAGCACGGTTGGCGTTGTGAACTGGCACGGTATGTCGTTTAACCCCAAACTTGGCTACCTGTTTGTAAATACCAACGAGATTGCGGGCGTGGGCAAGGTCGCGCTGACCAAGCCGGGAGCGGAACCTCCTTATGAGCGCACCAGCCCCTGGGGGCTCTATGCGCTGTTTTGGGATAAGGATAAATTCTGGCCCTGCCAACAACCACCATGGGGTCAGCTGTGGGCCATCAATGTGAACACCGGCGAGGTAGCCTGGAAAGTGCCTTTTGGCACCGTACCTGAGCTCGACGCAAAGGGCGTGCACAATACCGGCTCCCTGAACTACGGTGGAACCATCTCCACCGCCGGCGGCTTGGTGTTCATCGCCGCGTCTACCGATCAGCACTTTCGCGCCTACCAGGCCGCGACAGGAAAGATTTTGTGGGATATCAAGTTGGAGACCGGCGCCTACGTCACGCCCTCCACGTTTATGGGTAAAGACGGACGGCAATACGTGGTCGTCGTAGACACCGGAGGGAGCTTCTTCGACCGGACCTATGGCGACGCGATTCTCGCCTTCGCCCTGCCTGCGAAATAAAGCTGTTTTTCCATGAGGCAAACTGCAGGTCTCTCCACTTCGGTCGAGACGACAATTTTGTGGGCAGGTCAAAGCTGTTTTTCCATGAGGCAAACCGCAGGTCTCTCCACTTCGCTTCGCTTCGGTCGAGATGACAATTTTGTGGGCAGGTCAAAGCCGTTTTTCCATGAGGCGACACCCGATCCTTGGTCGCTGGTGACCGAGTTCTCACGCAGACTCTATAAGGGGCTCGGCGGCCCTTACTCAAGAGTTCTATAAGTTGTCAAAGAGCGGTGGTTCGTAGGGCGCACTGAGCGCAAGAGGGGCAATTCTGTGCTGATTTCGCAGACAAGTCTTTTATTTTCTACAAGGTGGCCAAACCTTTCATCTCGCGAAGGCAAGTCTTTTGTTTTCTACAAGGTGGCCAAATCTTTTTATTTCCCGCCCCCATAACTTATTTATGGGTAGCCGATGCCGGTTATTCGACGCAACGAACGGGACTGCCCCGGCGCGCGTGACTGAATGGATCCCAGGTGAGGTCATTTCGGACTAGCGGTAGCGCAGAATATTTCTACTTTCGCTGTTAGTGTCCGTTTGTCGACACTAACAGCAGCTTCACCTGGCTATCTTCGGAATAGTTAACGTTGGACGTAGGAGCGAGATTGTCCGGCGGATGCTCATAGCCGATGCCCGGAGTTTGACGGCGGAGGTAGGGGCCAATGAAGGCGATGCTTGTGCCGGAAAGCTCCATCCACAAATGCTCGGTATTCGGCATGTTGCCGGTGAAAGGTCGGGTGATCGTCAGCTCATCGAGGGTCACCGTTTCCACGCTGGTGATGGTGGCGAGGCCATCGGCTGCCGTGAAGAGCGGCCTTACCAGCCGCGACCATTCCTCCTGAGCCGTGCTGATGGGCGTTGCTTCCTCGTCTTTCACCACCAGCCTGGTTCCCGGCTGAAAGCCGCTCGGCGTCGGCTCAGTGATGACATACGCAGCCAGCGGAGCCGTTCCTGTGTTTTTGATGGTGAAGCTCAGATTCGCGGGCACCAGGACGGCAATGTTCACCGATACCGGAACCGAATCGCCGCCAGCCGCGATTGTCCCCGTGCCCGAGGTGAAGTAATACACACGCTGTTTGCCGGAGAGAGCCGTTGGCGGTGTGGAAGCCCCAGGCGCGATGGTCGCATAAACGTAGGAATCGACGTAGCGGAGAATCGCGCCCTTGGCCGTGGGTTTCATCGGGTCGCCCTTGGTGAAAACGGTGTGCTCCGTTACAGGGCCGTCCGTTTGAGGCTGGGAAGCATGCCAGTCGGCGAAATACATATCGACATAGGCGTTGCTGCCCACCTGCAGCTCCTGACCATGGATGCAGGGTGAAAGTGCAATCGCGAGCAGAGCCGCGGCCATGATTTTGCCGGTCATGAATACTCCTTACGTGCCCAAGGATTAACCTATTTCCCGAGTCTCGACAAGCGAAGTAGTGCGAAATTCAGCGCATTGGATGGGCGTCCCGCGACTGCTGACTATACCAACTATCTTTGGGGACGAGCTTCTGGGCCACGTGTCCGGCGCAGAGTGACAGGAAATTTTGTGCGCATCAATGGGGCGTCGTCGACACTCTGTTGCTGGTGCTGAACCATAGGAACTTGATCGGCTTGTCGCCCTTCTCCCCAAAGTTGATGTTGGAGTGCGTCGTGAGGTTATCAGGGCGCAGCATGTAAGCTTCGCCCGGGTGCTGCATGCGTAGCTGCGAGCCATAGAACGCCAGGCTCTTCCCTTCCACCTCGCACCAGATTTCTTCATGTCCAGGAAAATGCGGGTGGGGCTCACCCAGCTGCATGGGCAAGATTTCCACCGTAATCACGGCCCCCACGGTAGCCAATCCGTTGCCCCGATTGAAAAAGCCGTGCGTGATGTGAGCCCAGTGGCCGCCTGCACCGGGGTTTGTGAAAGGCGAGGCATCGGGCGGTGCACCATGCGGCAGATTGCCTTCGTCTTTCACCACAAACGACGCCAGCGGCTTGAAGCCGGGGAAAGTCGGATCGCCGACCATATAGGCGGTCAGCTGGCTATCTCCCGTGTTGTGCAGGGTGAACTCAAGTCCCTCCGGAACCAACAGCGCATTGCCCTTATGCAGCCGCTCGGTCTTTCCTCCGGCCGAAATCTCGCCCTCTCCTCCGTCGACGTAGAAAAATACTTGCAGACCTTTCAGCGTGGAGGGCTCGGTCCGCGCTCCGGGCTCGAGCTTGCCATAAGAAAGGAATTTGGCATGTTCCAATACCGCGCCCGGAAAAGGCGGGCTGAAATTATCGCCGGCAGTCAGAATGTCGCGCACCACCAGCGAGCCGAACATCACCTTGGGTTCGGAGTGGCGCCAATCTCCGAAATACATATCGGCGAGCGTGTCGTGGAGAGGACGCGTGGGCAGATAGACCACATCCTTCGGCCCCTCGAAACTATTGCCGCCAACGTGGGGCGCCTTACCCGGTGTATAAGGAGGCGGAGTGGTTGGAGCCTGGGCAAACATCATTTGCGTCGCGCCGGCAAGCATCAACCCAAGAGCCGCGCCCACAGCCGACTTCGTTTTCACTGTCTTCATAACCGTCCCTCCGATGGCATTTGCCATCATGGATGTGCCGTAATACCCGGTAGTTGGAGAAACTCAGGATGAACCGTGACATGCTCGTTCTTCTCGTTCTCGAGAATTTCGGCAAACATGGCATCCGTGTCTTTTTGTGGGGGCCGTAAGGCGTTCTTGTCGGCAATAGCCCGGTCGTCTCGCGGCTCGTGCGCGAAGAGGATGATCTTACGCCAGTCGGCGGGGGAAGGGAACGTGTAGGGCCCGGGAGAATCTCCTGCCATCTTCTTATAAGGCCAGATCATCCAGCCGATGTTGTATTTCTCCGCCTGGTTAACGTGCGCCGTTGACCATTCCGCCGCCCGCTCCGCATAGATTTCAGAAAAGAAAACTGGTACCTGGTACTTGCTGCGAAAGTCCAGATACTGCTGCAGGAACTCGGGCCGCGGCGTAGCGCCGTAACTGTGAAAGCTGTACACCGTGTTGTTGTCGAAGGGCTTGCCAAACGCGCTGAAGCGCCCCAGGGGTGGTTGCAAAATCAGCATGTGATGCGTGTCGACCTGCCGGATGGCCTCGGTGACACGGCGATACTCCGGCTCGATGAGACTTTCCATGTCGAGATACCCGGACCATAGCAGCGGCTCGTTCATCAGGTCATAGCCAAGGATCAACGGCTCGTCTTTGTAGTGACCCGCAATCCTCTGCCATACTTCCGAAACATGCTTCTGCATCCCGGCATCCTTGAGCAGCCAGGGATAATCGGGACCATCGTCGCTTGCTTCGCCTGTGAAGCCGCCGATGCCGGATTCCAGCATCAGGATGACGTAGAGATGCTCCTGCCGGCACCAGGTTAACAGCCGGTCGATGAGCTGAAACCCCTCGTCATCGTTGGTTTTGAAATACTTCGCGTGCAGCGGGATGCGGATGGTGTTGAATCCGTCCTGCTTGATGCGGCGAACGTCCGCTTCTGACATGAAATTCTGCCGCCAGTTGTAGAGAAACTCCTCAGCATGCGTGGGACCAAGAAGATCGGCAAACACCAGCTCCAAATCTGTTTGCGATTGGGCCAGGCCGCCAAAGCGCCAGAAATATCCTTCCAGCACAAACCAGTTGCCGATGCTGATGCCGCGGATCAGGAGGGGTTTTCCGGAGCCGTCCACGATCTCCGTTCCCTGGGTATGCACAAACTGCGACTGGGCGGCCGGAGAAGCCAGCAGCATCCACGCACATACCACGGTCAGCCATCGAATTGACACGCCTACCCTCCTACGGTTTGATCGCAAACACAGCATCCAGTGGAGCGCCCGTTACCTGGCCGCGCACTTCGCGAAACCCGGCAGACTCCAGCAGGGTGCGAAATTCGCCCAGGGTTCGTTCCCGGCCCTCGGTACAAACGAGCATGTTCAATGACTGCAGTTGCGCGTCGAGCGGACCGCTCCTGTCTTCCTGCAACAACTTTTCCGCCAGAAGAATGCCGCCCCCCGAAGGCAGGTGCGCATAAATGGCCCGCAACAACTTGCTTGCCTTCTCGTCCGGCCAATCGTGCAGAATTTTACCCAACCCAAACAGGTCAGCCTCCGGCAACTCTTCCCCAGTAAAGAAGTCACCTTTTCTGCACTCGATCCGCGGCCCCGCGGAGCTAGCCGCAATCTGTTGCTGGACGGAGTCGATCACCTGCGGCAAGTCGAAGAGGATCGCGTGCATGCCTGGATATCGCTCGCAGGCGGCCATCGCCAGGTGACCGGTTGCGCCGCCAAGATCCACGAACTTCTTGTGGCGTGAGAGATCGAACGCGGAAACAATCTGTGGCGAGCTTAGAAGCCCAAGGCCGTGCATCCCCTGAAGGAAATTCCGGGTATCTTCTTTGGTACGGAAGAAGTGATCGAAAATGCCGCCTTCCTCGTGGAAAGCACTCGTCCACTGCGGCTCGCCCCGCCGAATTGCGTTCTCCAGGTGACCCCAAAGCTCAAAGAGAACCTTGTCGGAGTAGAGGACATAACCGGCAAGGGTATTGGGCGTGCCGCGGCAGAGATACGTGCTGGCGACCGGCTGATTCTGATAAATACCGTTCTGCTTGCGCGCCAGCCCGAGGCCGACACATGCATCGAGGAGCCGCTCCAGAGGCTCTGCAAGCACATGAAGCTCGGCAGCCACTTTTTCCGCAGAAGCCGGCTCACGCTCGATAAGGTCGAACACTCTCAACGAGACGGCAACGAACATCACCTTCGAAGAGCGAAATGCGTCGAGCAGGGTCAGCACCGGACCCGGACTCGGAACACCATCAGGCGTTGCGATTGCTTTCGTCACGCCGGGGCTCCCTCGCTCTGGATGGCGCGCGTTGGATCAATCCCGAAACAGAAGAAGACGGCCACGACACAAAGAACGGCGGAGATGGTGAAGGGGACGTTCCAGCCATAGCCTCCGAGCAGATAGCCAAGCAACACCGGTGAGATGGCGCCGCCCAGGTTGCCAAACGTATTCATGACGGAAGCGATCGATCCGGCATAGTCGCCGCCGATATCGAGCGGAATCGCCCAGGAGACACCGACGGTCAACTCCAGGCCAAACACCGAGGAACAGGAGAAAAGAACCGATGCGACGGTGTTACTGGTAAAGGTTGCGGGAAGAATCGATCCCGCCGCGATTACGAATCCAAGCACGGCAACCACCCGGCGCGCTGCTGTCAGATTGCCGGTGCGCGCAGCCCAAATGTCGGAAAGCCAGCCACCCAACAGATTCCCAACGGCTCCGGCCACGAAGGGCAGGCTGGCATAAAACCCCATCTGCTTCAGGTTCACTCCGCGCGCATCGTAGAGGTACTTGGGAAACCAATCCAAATAAACGTCGATGGCGTAGCCGTAACAGAAATACATCATAGCCAGCATCCAAACGGTTCGATTGCGAAGGATCGTCCGCCATGGCACCGATCGTTTTGCCTGTGAAACCGGTGTGTCCGGTTGATGGATCACGGCCAGTTCCGCTGAATTGACACCGGGGTGATCAGCGGGCCGGTCCCGGTAGTACCAGTACCAGGTAGCTGCCCACGCAAGGCCAAGCAATCCAAAAAGGAAGAACGGCATCCGCCAGCCGAAATGAATCATGATCAGGACAACCAGCGGGGGTGTCAGCGCGGCGCCCAGACGGGACGCTGCATGCGGCAAGCCTTGTGAGAAGCCGCGCTCCTCCGGCGGCATCCACCGCGAGAGAGAACGGGTAGCGATCGGAAAGGCTCCGGCTTCCCCTACGCCGAAGAGAAATCTGCACAGGCCGAGGGAAAGTGCGTTCCAGCAGAGAGCCGTGGACGAAGTGAAGAGTGACCACCAGAACACAATGCAGGTAAGTGCTCGCCTTGGTCCCACCTTGTCGCCAAACCAGCCCCCGGGTATTTGAAACAAGGCGTATCCCCAACGGAAGGAGCTGAAGATCCAACCTACCGCCACCGCGGATATCTTCAGGTCCCGCTGGATGACCGGCATGGCGGAAGAGATATTCACCCGGTCCATGTAGGTAATGATGTACGCGGCAACGATGAGCCCGAGAACCACGTGTCGAGCGCGCGTCGGTTTCTCAGCGGCAGCGGCCCGGTCTACGCCCTGATTCGACATTGCATTAGAGAAGACGCGATCCGACCCGTCCGGTCAAGCGAAAACAAGCGTAAAACTGCGAGCAAATTCATTCATCGGGGAAGCTGTTTTTCCATGAAGCAACCGCGGGTCTCGCGACTCACTTCCTCGTTTCGTGCGGGCGATAGCGGGCGAAGTACAAGAACTTTGCCTGAGATTCGCTGCTGGGGTTGATGTTCGTATGCGGGGTGAGATTGTCGGGGATATGCAGATAGGCCATCCCAGGCGTCTGCTCGCGTAGTTGGCTTCCAACCATGGCGAGACTCTTGCCGTAGAGAGCGGTCCACACTTCTTCTATGTCGCTGGTGTCCTCATTGGGCGCCGGATGGGGTTTGCCGATGGTCAGCGGATCAAGGGTCACTGTGACGACGCTCTCTAGTGTGGCCAGACCGTCGGAAGTGCTGAAGAGAGGCTTGGCAATGTGCGCCCAGAATCCATTGCTCGAGGAGATGGGGATCGTGTTCTCGTCGCGCACCAGCATCTTGGCATTGGGCCGGAAGCCGGCAGGCGTGGGCTCGTTGATGACGTACATGGTCAGCGGCGCATCGCCTGTATTCTTCAACGTAAATTCCAGATTGGCCGGCATCAGGATTGCGACGTTCCGGTAGAGGCTGGCGGTTTCTCCCCCGGCGCTGACTGAGCCGTTGCCGGACTCAACAAAATAGATTTCCTGTTGTGCATCAAGCCGCGTGGGCTGGGTAGAAGCGCCCGCCGCCAGGGTGGCGTAGGAATTGGAATTGAGGAAGCGAA
>JBARKD010000851.1:0-22792 GCA_049800615.1 Acidobacteriaceae bacterium
ACCGAGCCGAATTCGGCGATGTAGACGGCGACCTCCTGGTTGATGTTGCTGTTGCTCATTCGATTGCCGGTCATCATCAGAGAGCCGACCTGGCCGTTCAATACGTTGTCGTCGCCGAGAACCAGCAAACCGGATGCGGCCAGCCCCTGCATCTCGTTGTCCTGCACGCGCAGCTGTGGCGCTGTCCAGGTCAGCACGGCATAGGCCTGCTCGGCGAGCTGCGTAAGCTGGAAGAAGAAATTCAGCACTTCCACGTTGGCCTGACCGGTGGAGTTGGGCAGCGAGGGAAGGTTCCACTGGGGGACCACGCCGATCGCGTTGATGGCGGCGTTGTTGGTATCGGAAGTGAATTCCACGACGATGGTTCCGGCCGAGCCGACCAGAATGTTCGGGAACACCTGATCGTCTGCGACGAACTCGCCTCCCGAATCCGCAAAGATGTCGAAGTCGCTCAGTACCGTGGTGCCGTTGATGGAAACGTCGAAGGCACGCGCGCCGGCGGTGGTAAACGTGAGCTCGGCAAACTTGAGTGTGACCTCATAAAAACCCGCGGGCAGATTGTTGAACGTATAGGTGAACGACCCTTCGTTGGCGGCATAGCGCTGGGACTGATAGAGGGTCTGGTCGGGTTCGGCGGCTCCATTTTCCTCGTTGATGGTGGGGGCGGGCGATGGATGATCGAGCGACGTGCTGCCGCTGAGCGTGAAGCTTGCGGATTTGGTTCCGTCCGGAATCCACGTATTGCCGGAGCTATCGGGGTAATTGGAGCCGCCGGTATAGATGAGGATCGAAGCCGGGGCCGCGGGGATCTTGGTGAGGGTGCTGGTGTCGTTCTGCGGCAATGGGTAGCCCATGGCGACCACAATGCCGAGGTTCTCCAGAGCCAGCAGGAAGAGGTACGACAACTGTTGGGGCGACATAAGCCAGAAGCCCGCGGGGCAATTCTCGACGGTGTTGGAGAGGAATTCGACCGTCTCGGGTTCGCCCACCAGCAGCGCCGCAGCGTCGAAGTTAGTAAAGGTGTTGTCCTCGAAAGTGGCTTGGTTGAGGATGGCCCCGAGTACCGAGCCCCCATTGGCGGCCAAATTGGAAACGGATGGCCCGGGCGATTGATTCACCTCCCCGGCGATAGCCGACCCGGCACGCGCCACGCCGGTCAACACCGTGTTGACTGTAGGCCGGGCACTCTGCGCGGCGGAGGGCACGGTAAACTGTGCCTTCAGCGCCTGGGTTCGCGCCGTTTTGATCGTTTGCGCCGATTGTGCCATGTTGCGAAAGAGCGAGGTATTGACAGATTCGGTAGCGCCGGCCAGCCAGGTGTATCCCCATGGCGGGCGGATCAAGTGCGGCGGAGCGTTGAACATGACCGCTGGAACCTGCAGGTATCCCGCCTGGAAGCTGGCCGAGCTGAGCCCCGCGACTCCGGTGAACTGGTTGTCCTTCACCTGCATGCCGCTGCAGGCGCCACTGGCGAAGATCGCAGCGGCGAACGGGTACGAGGCCTGGGCGGCCGCGGCGGCGGCGCCGAAACCGGTCAGATCGAAGACGCAGTCCTGGATTGTCACGTTCGTTGACCCGACCGGACGCAGCCCGATGCCGATCAGCAGGGACGGTAGGCCCGCGGCCACGCTGGGATCGAGATTGGTCAAGGTGGCAGCGGAAAGGCCGGCGAAATTTTCCGAGGACGGGAAGCTGGCCGCGGGAAGCTCCAGTTCGAGCCCCTGCAGCGTGACATTGGTGACGTTGTCGAGGACGATGAGGCCGTCGGAGAACTGGCTCTGCTGGCCCGGCTGTGCTTCGATCACCGCGGTGCCGCTTTGGCAGGCCTTGATCGTTATGTTGGTGTGGGCGGATGTGAGCCGTAGCGGCGCGGGCAGGCTGTACGTGCCGGGCGCGAGGCAAATCTCCGTGACGGTCTGCACCTTTTTGTACTGATCGAGTACGCTCTGCAGCGTGACGCCGGACGTGAAGTCGGAGGGCGCCACGGTGACGCTGCAGCAGCAACTGGAGGTGCTGGGTGGCCAGGGGACACGGCAATCGGTGGGTTTGCCGGAGAAGTTGACGATGGCCAGCTTTGCGTAGTGATGATGGATGCCGCGCGGTGGCGCAGTGGTGAGCGGCTGGATGCTGGCGCTGGAGGCGCGTGCGGCGAAATTCCAGAAGTCGCCCGAGTAATATGGGCCGGCGAACGGTTTCGGACCGAACGTAACCGTGATGCCGTTTTCCAGCGCGACGGCCGAGCCGTCAGTTGGCACCGGGATGTCGCCGGTGGTCGTGCTGGTCTGATCCCAGCGAATGATTCGCGTGTGGCGCGAAGTGTCGGAGGGATCGAAGCTGCCGGTGAGCAGCGCGTTGAGCGTGATCGTGTTTCCCGGACCCATGGAGGCGATCTGCAAAAGCTCGCCAGGGAGGTTGTTCAGCTCGAGATAGTCGTCCGTGATTTCGATCCAGTTGCCGTTGCTGAATCCGAGCACAGAGTCGCGGCCGAGGCTGGCCACGGTGAGCTGGCTGACGCTTGATGCGGAGACGACAACCGTCGCAATGGCGCTGACCGAGGTAGCCACGGAAGCATTCTCGCGCGACCACTTGAAGGTGGGGGACGATCCGTCCTGGTGTATCTCCACGCGGTAAAGCTGGTTTTCGAGCCCCGTGTAACCGGTATTCGGCGACAGGCAGCAGGGTCCGGTGGGGGTGTTGTTGACCAGCCCGTTGGTGAGGCGCGCGGCCGAGGGCTCGATTAGCGTATCGAATGTGGAGACGTCGGTGGAGCAGTCGATGCTGCCGCTGATGCTGCTGACGTCGAGCAGTTTTACCTGCCACACCGTCTGCAGGCGGCCGGTGGTATCGACGTTAACCGCGGGATCGATGAGCCATTGGTCTTCAAGATAGGTAACTTCGCGCTGCCAGACATCGAGATAAACCAGATAGGGGCCCGCGCCGATGGCGGGGGCGTTGGGATAGTACGGCTGCTGCGTGTAGTTGATGGTGTTGTCCGGGAACGGCTGCGTTAAAGGCGCAGCGGAAAGCTCGGCCATCGCCGGGTCCCAGGTCTCAGAGGACTCCGCACCATGATTCTCGGCGAGCAGGCCGTCAACGTAGTAGCGGCCGCAGCCGATGCTGATCTGATTACCGCCCGATCCGCTGGAGGGGGTGATCTGAAAGGCGTTGGGTGTGATGTTGACGGGATAACCGGAGGGCCCGAGGATATCGAGGGTCCCGGCCTGGAGCCGGCGAGCGAATTCCGCCTGCCCCTCGTTCCAGTCAGAATCCAGCTGGACCCGGCCCTGCTCCATCACTACGCCGAGAAAATTTCTCCGCGGATTGAATGTGAAACGGCTGCTGTCGAAACTCATGGCCTTGTCCTCAGTTCTCGTAGAAGATGCCGTACTGCAGGTTCACAGGCATGTATTCCTGGAGCCTGGTGCGCAGATCTGTCTCACGCTGCGGCGCGAGCACAAGGTGGAACGCGCCCATTTCGCCGCCGTCGTCGGCGCCCTCGCGAATAGAGCTGTCGGTGGACGGCAGCAGCTTGCAGTAACCGGGGTCGCCGTAGCGCAGCGAATAAAAGAGCGGCTGCGGTTCGCACGGGGCCTGCTGCACGCATGCGAAATTGCGAGGAAGAATGGCGCCGATGGGAACGAAGCTGAAGCGAATGCAGCCCTGCTGTTTGCGCGCCGACCATAACGACGCCATCCAACGCTCGGATAACCTGGGCGCGACACGCCAGGCAAAGACGTCAGTCCAGCGCGCGGGAGGAATCTCTCCGCCGGTGATGGGAGGGTTGGTGCCGGGCGATGGATCGGTGAGTGATGCGGCAAAGGCGCTGAAGTTGCCGGTACGTTCCGCCGCAGTGGGCACATAGGCGTTGAAGCTGAGGCCGGGCGCGAGCTGCACCGGGCCGCAAATCTGCTGGTTCTGCTCGTCGGGCAGAGGAATGCTGTTGAGCAACTGCGGAAGGGGCTCGACCGTGGTTTGCGGTTTGCCGACTACCAGCTGGTCGCCGGCGGAATCCGGCGGCGTGGTGTAGTAGACGCTCTCAAAGGGCGGCGGGTTGAGCGGCAGGGCGAGGCACGGAGGCTGCGGCAGCTCCGACCAGAAGATGCAGTCGGAAACGAGCGTGAACACCGATGCATACATCAGGCCGATGACCGTGCAGCCGACGAGCGTGAGCGCGCCGCCGGGCGACGGCTGCTGGTTGGAGCTGTCGACGCTCTCCACATAAGCGACGAGCGCGGGATCGGTGGCGTCGATGATGCAGTTGGTGAGGCTGGCGCTTGCTTCCGCAATCACCCACAGGCCGCCGAGGATCGAATTCTGCGCAACAAAGGCGACGCCCGGCGTCTGAATCAGGACGCTGGGCAATCCCTGGTATGCCGCTTGCGGTTCACCGCTCGACTGCAAGGCCCATCCTGGTACGAAGGTGCAATGCACCACATTGAGCGTTCCCAGTTGATTGGAGCTGGACGCGAGCGAACTCAGCAAAGCGGCAGGGTTGGTGCCGCCAACCGGTGGCTCGTAGGCGATGACGAAACCGTTGATGTCGAAGATCGCATCGACCCCGCCGGTGACGGCGATTTCCCCGCCAAGGAAGAGCGTGGGGCGCACCCCATCGGCGGCCCGCAGCTCGATGTGGCCATGGGCTGCGACAGAGATGTTGAGGCCGCCCGCTTCCGAGTAGGTGCCGCTGTCGCTCACCTCCACGACACCGTCGCCGGGCAGAGTAGCCAGCGCCGCGCTGATGGTCGGCCAGTCCCCAGGCACGCGCACGATCACCTGCTGTGGCGACGCGGTGAACGTTGCCTCGCGCGCGTACTCGCCGCCGCCCAGCTCGGCGTTGAAGCCGTAATACCACGACACGACGGGCGGAGTGCCCGTAGTACCAGGCGGCACGGCAATGCGGCCGAGTTCGGGATCGACCGTGATGAGCCCACCCATCGCAGGCATATTGTTCCAGGAACCATCGGAACCGGAGAGATTGCAGACCCGGATTTTGTCCGCCGGCTGCAACGCCGGAGTTGGAGGCGAACCCTCCGTGAGATAAATGCCCAGGCTCGCCTGTGCGCCGTAGTAGACGCTGCCTGGCGTGGGCAGTGCGGCCTGGCGGATGTCGTGGCTGAGCACATGCCGCAGTAGGCGCGCGGGAACATTCTCGGGCTGCGCGAGTGCGGTGATGTCCGCGCCCTGGGAGATGGGATTGTTGAAGAGCACGGTATCGCGCCCGAGGGCGCTGAAGCGGAAACAGTCTGCGCTCGCGGCGACCGTGGAACACGGCGACAAGGTGACCTCATATGCGTTGAGCGACCAGAGAAAGATGCCGATGTTCTGAATGTTGTAGCGGCCGCTCTCGTTCGAGATGAGTCGCACGTCGATCGTATGCGCGGTGCGGTCGAAGCCTGTGTTCATATAGGCGCGGGGCTGCCAGCGACGCAGGTCAGGGCAGTAGTGGTTCCACGGGCGCAAATGATTCATGTACTGCGTGTCAGCCAGAACCTCGAAGAATTCCACGGCGTGTGCTCCCCAGCCGGTCACATCGCGCGCCAGTTGTTCCAGCACCAATACCGTGCCCTTGCGGCGCCGCAGAGATATGGTGTTGGCGACTTCAGCGCGCGGACTTGCCACGGCGGACGCCACGCCGTTGACCAGCTTGTAGCCGATAAGGTCGCCAATGTAGGGAATCACCCACGGGGCGCAGGTCTCAATGAACTGGTTGTCATACAGCTGGCTGAGGTCTTCGCCGACGATCGCCAGCTGCTCGTCGACCAACGTCAGTAAGGCCTGAAGCGGGCCATACGATCGCGCTGTGAGCTGCGCGAGCTGTTGCTGCTGTGCGGTCGTGAGCGGTGGGGGCGTTGCCTGCAATGCCTGAAGCTGGGCGTTATCGGCCGGGGTAAATCCGTTGAGCGTCTGCGCCAGAGCCGCATCGCGCAGGCGGTACACCGAGGGCAGCAGATCGAAAAGTTTCTGACCGGTCGAGCTCACGACATCACCCCCAGAACAATGTTGTTGGGGTTGGGATCGATGACAAGAATCTCAGCAGCAATCGGCAAACCTTGCGAGCTGGGCACGGGAACGTACGGGCAGACGCGGTTGGGCACACCGGAACTGGGACGCGGGATGGTTCCGGGAACCTGCTGCTGCACCCAGGCTTGCCAGTTGGAAACCGTGAAGCCCCCGTTCATATTGGCGAGATCGCCGGCCGTGCTGCTGACCGTAGGAGTGACACTAAGAACGTTAACCGCAAGCACGCCCGGCACGCCTTGAATGACCGCAGAGATCGAGTCAGCGCCGACGCCCTCGCCAAAGGTGCGCGCGGAAAAGCCGTATTCCTCATTGAGCGTTTCCAGGATCTGCGCGGTCACTGCGGGCTGGCTGTATGCGGGATCGTAAGCGACGTTGGCATTGAGGTCGAAGAGCGTCTCCACAAAGGTCGCCGCATAGATCGGGATGAGCGGATTTCCGTAATTCCGAAGCGAGGTCGTGAGATTGTTCAGAGTGAGATTTCCCGGCTGCAGGCCCGCACCGCCAACTGCGGCTACAGTGACGAAGACGCCCTGAGCGGGGCCGTAGGGAATCCAGATGGCGTTAGCCTGGGCAATACCGGCGAAGGTGGCGGCGTAATTTTGGTAGTCGACGATCGAAACCGCGCGGCCCAGCGTGAGCACAGTTTGCGGCGCGTTGATTCGGATGTTATCGATGGATTGTGGGTCCTGGCCTCCGGTCGCGGGTCCGGGATTGACGACGCCGCTGACGCCCAGTGGCCGCTGCATCAGCGTGGAAATGGCGCCGCTGGCGACGTTGCCGGCAGAGCCAGATCCGATGCGATAATTCGCTTGGATATTGTTCTGTCCGGTGGGCAGCGTCGCGCCTTCGACGCCATCGCCGAAGATTACGTCGGTGGTTCCGTCGGACTGGTTGAGGACTGTGTAGACCTGCGCCGTCGGGCTTTGATCGTAGAGCGTGGGCTGCTGCGTCCACGTGACCTGATTGGCCGTAACCTGAAGCGTGCTCTGCCTACCGGTTGGCGTGGGCGCCTGCACGTACGTTAGAGGTGTCTGCTTCAGTGTGAAGGTCTGATCGGGCGTCGACGCGCTGCCGTTGCCCATGATCTCCGTGACGGACGCGCCGGCTGTGGCCGGAGCCACGTTGACATTTACGCTGGTGGCGGCGCGGTTATAGCAGTTGAGCACCGGATTAGCGAGCTGAATCCGGGTGTGCGGGAAGGGCTTCAGCACGCCGGCCACCGAAGACACCAGCGCGTACTCGCTCACTTGCGGATCGCTGTTGCTCCACGCAGCCAGCGTGAACTGGTTGAGGTAGATCGACGCGTTACTCACGCCCTGGAGAGTGCCGGGGCGCCCGTTCGGGTCGAGCGCCTTGGGCATGACCGGCTTCGCCCAAGTGGACCAGTCCGGAACCGCGCCCTGATTGAGCGGCAACGCCGCCGGATTGGTCAGGGTGAAAATATCGCCGGGCTTCGGCGTCGTAGGCGCGGTGCCGTCGTCGGGCACGAACTGCAGATTCGTGACGTCGACAACGGAGATCTTCTGCGCTGTGCCGGTCAGAGCAATTGCGGTTGCGGCCGCGATGTCCGGACGCAGAACTTCCAGATCGAGTTGTGCGCCGTAGAACGGGTGATCGAGCGGCTGCTCCGCGGCGGGGAGCAGTTCGCTCTGCGCCACCACGCTGGTTTTGCGCAGTTTGTAATCCCCCAGATTGCCGGTTTGATCGGGAAAGACGCGGGTGATCTTCGCGCTCAATCCGTAATCGGATCGCGACAAGGTGGTGGTCGCTGTGGCGTTGTAAATGCTGACATAACCCGCGGGGGTGCGCGTCGTCTGGTCGTCGGGCTGGATCATCACCAGCCAGCTGCCGGTCACGACCTTCGCGTAGGTGGAGTCGAGATCGATCGAAGATGTGAGGTGAAAATTGGCCCACTCCGTGTGCGACGAGTTCAGCAGCGAACCGAGGTCGGTATTTTTCGTATCGAGCATTCTGGGATTGGCGGCGTTGTAGCCAAACAGGGCCGCGCGTTGGCGGAAGGCATAAAACTTCGGGTGATGATGCGCGGGGTTGATCTTCGCGGAGGCGTCGCCCAGCGGCTGGGACCAGGTGATGAGCGTTCTGTTGTTCTGCGTGTCGGGCGTCACCGTGGTGACCTGGCGGACATCCCAGTGGTTGCTGGTGGGGTCTTTGAGACGCTCATCGCCGACGATGAGAAACAGATCGCCGGGATTGAGCTGCGTCGAGGTGCCGGCAAGATAGACGCTGGTGTCGCCGAGCTTCGGCTTCCAGGGAACGCCGGTCTGCACCGGCAGCGCGTTCCAGTCGGGCTTGGCGGGAATGGCGGCGGAGGTCTCGAAGGTTTGCGGCGTCTGTCCCTGCGTGGGCACGCTTTGCGCCTGCGTTCCCTGCGGAATGACGATGGGCGGTGTGGACGGATTGGGCGGCAGGCCCGGGGCGGTCTTGAGCGTAAAGGCCAGGTAAGTTGCGGCGGCCACTCCCGGCGCCGGCTGATAGCCGATGAGCCGGGAAAGCTCGCTGAGCGACCGCAATTGCATCGCCGTGCGCAGGTAGCTTTCGTTGGCCAGCCGCTCCTGGTAGAAAGTGAGGATGTCGAGCACGACGGCGGTGGCATCGAGAAAGGCGATGGTGAAGTCGTTGTCGTCGCGCGTCTTCAGATTCGCCAGCACGGGATAGTCGGCGCTCGACAGCCGTGCCAGCATCGACTCCTTAAACGTCGCCCAAGTGCCCGCACGATACGAAATCGCGGGCTGCAGCGGGGGATTGGTCTCCATCTGCGGAGTCTGGACGCTGGTGCCCGCGCAGCAACCGCAGGTGCAGTTCGATGTGCCGGAGCAGCTCATAGCCGTTCTCCTTTCACAGGTTTCGATCGCTCAGGCCGGGCTCTCATCATTTGCCTCCCTGCATGCAAAGTGTGAGCTGGCCGTGATCGGGATAACTGGGGTCGTTGGCCAGTCGGGCGATCTGCAGCGAGCCGAGAGGGATCTCGCCAATGCTCAGATACTGCGTTGTGTTCACCCCCTGCGGCTGGAACACCGTCGCGTTCACGCTCATCACACCAGGCACCGCCAACGCCGCCGTATATATCGGACTGAGATAGACCGGCTGCCCGAAGGTGAAGTTATCCGCATAGAAATAACCCGTCTGGCCATCGGGTAACATTTGGCTGCCGAGCACCTGCATCACTGCCTTCTGCACATCAAGCTGGAAGTAATCGGGATCGACGCAGACCTGCAGGGTAATTTGTAAGGAAACATAATCAGGCGAGTCGAGCTGGAGATCCTGCCCGGCGAGCCGGAACTGATTGACGTAACCCTGCACCTTCTTCTTGAGCGCGCTGGTGAGACTGCCGCCGCTGAGAGGTTCCACGGCGATGAAAACCGTGTACCAGCTGCCGGTCCAGCGCAGCGACGCGACAGCCTGCTCGACCTTAGGGTTGGCGTCGGCAAAGGATTCGTAATCGGCCATGGTGATGGCACGCTCCTGGGTGAGGAAAGCCCGCGGAGCGCGGCGGCGGATCTGATCGTCCGTCTCAGGATCGGTGCCGCCTGTTGCGGGCAGGGGATTGGTGCACTGAGCACTGGCGATTTGCGCGTCCGTCGAACCGATGTAGAGGATGCTGTTCGCGCCCACATTGCCGGCGCTGCCATTGCCGATGCGATAGTCCGCGGTGAAAACCGTTCCGGAGTCCGGCATCATGCCGTTCGTGCTGTCGCCGAAGCGGAGCGTGGCCACTCCGGTGTACTCCACTTCGACGACAAAGACAGGATCCGTCGATTCGCTCTCCAGAAGATCGGGCAGTGGAGTCCAAATCGTCGTGGTCACTCCCGAAGTGCCGGAGAGCGTGATCGCAGGCGCCGCAGCACTGGCGTCGAAGTTCATCAGGTCGTAGGCGGAGAGGCTGGTATCGGGCATCTGCGCGAAGCTGTCGACGGTGACCAGCGCCGATTCGTCGTCGATCTGTGTCGCCGCCGTATCTGGCGAGAGGTTGAGAAACTGCTCCACCGTGACGGGCAGCGGAACGCCCACTGCTCCCGACGACGGGTTATAGAACAGGCGCAGTGTGAAGTACGCGGAGCTGGACCCGGCGTACGCGCCGACGCCAAAGAACGGCGGCCAGTTCGTGGGATTGTTCGCCTGAGCGGTCAGGTAGGTCACGGCCGGATGACTGTTGTCCTGCAGGTTCACCGGCCCGGTAGTGGAAAGCATCGTGGGCGCAGCGGGAAATCCGGAAGGGGTGGCGCCTGGTCCCGGCTGCAACCGGATGAGATTCGATGTGCCGTTGACGGCGGTGACCGCGTAGTTCGCATCGGCGGCGTTGAGAGACAGATCGGTGAACGATTCGACTGGAATCTGCATGTGCAGTCCGGCCGCGCCGCCGGGCGGATTGTAGATCACGGACAGGTCGATGTTGCCGGAGTGCGCGGTGTTGGGTTTGACCACGACGCCAAAGAGCGAGGGCCATCCGCTGGAATTGGTCACGAGCAGCGTGAAGCTGGTATCACCCGCCGCATTCGGCAAACTCACCACGCCGGTCGTTCCCAGCGTGACCACGCCCGGTGTAATCGGATTGCCGACGGCGGGGATGGGAACGACCTTGACGGCAACCGCCTGGGTGACAGGACTCTCGGGCACCTGCGGCCGGAAGCGCACTGGCACAGGAGTGGCCGGCGTAAGCTGGCAGCGATTGACTTGGGAAGCGGCGGGATAGTAGATCGATGGCGCGGGCACTGTGCCCATCGGCTGATCGGTGAAGGTTAGTCCGTTGTCCACCAGCAAAATATTGCCCAGAGCAACGCTGACATTGGTGACGGATTGCTGGCCGGAGTATTCGTCGATATAGGTTGACGAAACGCAGATCGGGAAGGGAAGAGCATCGTCCTGCGACCACTGAATTTCGGTGATCGGCGTGGCTTTCTGCGCAGGCGAGGTGATGGGCAGGCCGGTTACGTTCTCGAAGAGCGGATCGACAAGCGGGGTGCCGTCAGGTTTCTGGCAGGTCGCATACGTGAGGCGCACCGCGCAGCGATGACGAATGTCGGCGTCGGCCGGATTGCCGGTTTGCGGGCCGATCACTTCCTGAAAGATGAGCACGTCGCCGGCCTGCAAATTGGGGTAGGAGCCGAGCAGCGTCGCTTCAGTGGCGCCCGCGACCAGACAGCAGTTGCTGTTGCCCCAGGTGTAAAAGTACATCAGGTTGTGCTCGGGATAGAGAACCGCATCGCAGACAGGTTCAAAGACCTGGACGCCGGCCAGCAGGGCGGCCGCTTCGTTTCCGGAGTCAGGCTGGAGACTGGTTGGCGTGCCCGGGGCATAGGTGTAGAAGCGCGTCTGCGTGCGGTCGACAAAAATCTGTTGCCCGATGTTGCCCTGAACGCTGAGCTGGACCCAGGCGCGCGCGTTGCATCCATCGTGAACGAAGTAGTCCACCAGCCGTGCGTGACGCCGCAGGGAGATGCGGCTGCGCGCGGTCTCGATGTACGCTTCGGTGGCGATTGCGTCCTGGCGATAGCTGAAGAGGTCGCCCACGTACGCGATCAGCTCGGCCATCATGATGCCCATGTCCGCTTCGCTGCTTGCGCCCCAGTTCGGCAGCAGTTGGTTCATGCGATCGAGCAGGATCTGGCGGAAGCTGCCGTAGTCCTTGGCCAGGTAGTTGATGGGCGGCGGCGTCAGGGCGGCCGGAGGACAATCCGGCGACTGAGGATTGCAATCGAAGTTTGGGCCGCATTCTACCTTGAACGAGAACTGCACTTCGGCCAGATGCGGATCGAAGCCCGCGAGCACTTCCGTGACCGCGAACGGCGATGTCTCCGCATCATCGATGTCGATGACCAGCCGCAACGTGTAGGTGGAGAAATCGCCGGCGACATTGGTGCCGATCACGAGCACATTATCGACATCGGGCAGCGTCGTGAAGTAATTCTGCGCGGCGAGGGACAAAGTTGGCGGCGGTGGCGAAGCTGCGTCGACAGTAGCCGGTGTTTTGGCCAGGGCGGTCCACGCCGCGGCGACGCCGGTGATGCTCTCACCGCCGGTGATGAGGATGTTGTCCGGTGTGGGCGTCGATGTCAGGGGCTTGAGGAAATGCAACAGCAGCGTCTGCTGGCGAGCGAGACCGAGCGGGACTGCCTCACTGTCCAGCACTTCGAGGTAGTGGATGCCGTTGAGCACCGGATTGCCGAGCACCGCGGCCTGGCGATTTTTGTCACAGCAGCTATAGATCATCTATGAGCTCCCGTAGACATAGGTCTGGACCTGGGTCACGTCTGTGCTCAGCAGGACGTAGGTGACGGTGACCGTGAGCACGGCTTCCTGCACCGCCGCCACCACCGACTGCACCTTGATGTAGTTCCCGAGCCACTTCTGCAGCGCGCCCTGCACCGCGAACTGGGTGGCGGCGGCCATCTCCACGCTGTTGAGCGCAAACGGAAGCTGCAGCAGGCCGCTGCCGAAATCGGGCAGGTTCACGCGCTCGCCGGGAGAAGTGAACAGCACCTGTTCGACCATCTGGCTCACGTAGTCCTGCATCGCCGCTTCAGCGGTGCGCCCGCGTCCATCGAACTGGTACGGATAATTCACGTTCATCGCACTCATATCTCGCTCATCTCCGCACCAGAGTTCATGTAGCGATGGCGCGCGTCTGCGCCACCAGGGGTAAAAGCGGCGTGCCCGTGGGCACGCAAGTCGCCATGCCGGTCATAATCGCCACCGGCTGGCCTTCTGAAGTCACCTGCACGGCGCCGACTACCCACTGCGCGGTTACGCAGGGCCCGTTGCCGGCCGGAGGAACAAAGGCACAGCCTGCGACGGCGTACGGCGCGGCAAGCGTCGCGATGGGCATGCCGGAGACCATGACCCGCGGGCTGGGCGCGGTGGGCATGGCTTGGCCGCCGTGCGAGCACAGCACCGTGGCTCCCATATGCAGAATCGGCGCAGGCATATCAGATCACCGTCAGTCCTCCAATGTTCACGTCGACCGCGGGACCGATGAGCGTGATGGTCGCTCCCTGGCCGTTGCTGATGTAAATGCCGGTATCGTTGACCACGATCATGGCTCCGGTTGTGCTCTTGAGAACGATTCCTCCCGTCACCGGCGTGGGCGCCGCATCGCTGATGAGCAGCATGTTCTGCCCGGTGGTCTGCAGCACGATGTTTTGCCCCGGTGGAATTGCCGGGGGAGCGCTGGCAAAGACGGGCGCTTCGGCCACCGTTCCCCAGAATCCGCCGGTCCAGATGGGGTAATCGGGGTCGCCCTGCTCGAACTCTACCCACACCTGCGAGCCGATGGGCGGGATGATGAAGCAGCCGGCCTGGATGCCCGCCGCCGGCATGCAGGGCATCGCCCAGCTGGAGGGTGTCTCGCCCAGCACGTCGGGGCACTGCACAAGAACGCGGCCCGTCTGCAAGGGATCGATGTTCTCAATCACCAGGCCGCGGTACTTGCCGTAGTAACGGGTTGCGGTCCCTCCGGGAACGGAACTCTGCGAGCTCATGGACTCACCGTGGATACTGTCGATACCAAACCGTTGCGGGTGAGGGTGAAGTTCTGCTTGTATTCACCCCGCTTGATTTTGTGGGTCACGCTCTTCACGTAATAGAGGCCGTCAAAAGCCGGTCCGGCGCCGCGTACGCCCACTAGCTGGCGGGCTTTCAGCACGCCGCGATACCGCGTGACGTCGAGGCTGCCTTCGCAGGTCACGCACTCGGCGTACTCCGCCGCAGCCGCCAGGCCGATCATGATGGCCTGCGGAATCGGCATCTTGGAGAGGTCACCGCGGAACGGTTTGAGATCTGGAGGCAGCAGGTTGGTCGGCAGCGGAGGAATGGCGCCCAGCGGAGGATTTAGCGGCGTGATGGGCGGTATCGGAATCGGTATGCTGACTCCGGTTTCCTGGTTGTAGATGTACACGATGGGGATGCGGTTCTTTTCCTGATCGAAGGTGAAGTGCATGCTCTCGACGTTGGTGTAGGCATCCATGTCAATGCTCAGCGCTGGCTGTACCGCGCCCACCTTCACCTGCGGTCCCCAGTAGGCTTTGCTTACGCCGGGCACGGGTCCGGGATCGATGTAGAAGACATAGCCCACTTGTGCGGCGAGATAGCGGACGTACTGCAGGTCAGTGCCCTGCTGGCTGGGAATCTGATCGATGGGCAGCGGGATATTGATCAGCACGCTGGGAATTACCAGCGGGATGACGCCGAAGAGCGCGTACTTGGCGCAGATGATGGCCACACGCGCTTCGGGCGGGCAGCATGGATAAGGAAAACCGCTCCAGTCCGACTGATCCATCAGCGCGGTCAGATCTTTTCCCGTAATAGTAAGTGTGGAGTTCGAGCCTTTATCGCCGGGAGAGATCTGATTGTTGGTGATGACGCCGTCGATGAGCACGCTGGGTATGCCATTCACTGTCACCACCAGCACCACGCGCATGAAGAGCAGCGGCATGCCGCCGGTGAGCAAAAACAAAATCTGCAGCGGCGACTGTTTGTCGATGCTGAAGACGAGCTGAAACCCGCTGGTTCCCACATCTTCGACCTTCACCTCCACTTCGGCGAGCGACTGCAGAACGGTGCTCGACACCGCCACCGGAAAGATGGGTCCGATCATCAGCGTCAGTTGCACGCTGTTAAGCACTCAGCCCTCCCGGTACGCCCTGCGGCATGGTGATGTTGATGACCGTCCCCACCACCAGCAAATCGCTGGGGCGAAGCGCGCCGTTCGCGTCGCAGATGAGCCAGTACATCAGCGGATCGCCCAGGTATTTGGCCGCGATCAGATCGAGACGATCGCCCTGCACGACGGTATGCGTGGCGACGGTCGCATAATTCGGCGCGCCTGGCTGCGGCACAAAGCGCCGCGCGAGGTAGGTGACGCTCTGGCCCGTGGGGGTGGTGTACGAAAGCGTCGCCGAATTGTAATAGCGGCTGTCCGTGGGAAACGAAACCGGCGGCACCAGGCCGAGCTGAATGAAAGCACGCAGCGGGGAACTCACGGCAATCCTCCCAGTCCAAGCACGGTAATGGCGGCGTTGCCGGCCATCGCCGCGAGGTTTTCCTTGTTGCTCAGGTAGGTCATGAAGATCCGGCCGCCCGGATGGTCGAAGCCGAGGTCGTCCACGTTGAGCACGCGCATGCCGAGGCTCACCTTGGCGTGAATTGGATTGAGGTTGACGTCGAACATCTCTTCCGTGATGGAAAAGTCGGTGAGGCGCACCGGCACCACACGACTCCTGCTCCATACGAAGAGGGTGAGCGGCTGTTCCAGCGGAATAATCTCCAGCGTCCCGTTGCTGGCCATCGCGTTATCCGCATTGAGTGTCTCGACCGTGGGATTGACGAGCATTTCCAGTTGCGCCAGTTGCGGATGAAGACCGTATTGGACGGCGTTGGGATTCTGGCTGGGATACTCGAGTTGATCGGTGGCATCGAGCTCGGCTTCGATCTTGATGGTTTCGATTGCCGGCCCGCGCAGCCGCAGCGCGTCGACGCGCACGCCGTCCTGGCCGCCCTGGACGGCCTGGATCTGCAGCGTCCGGCTGAGTGAATCCGGGT
This sequence comes from Acidobacteriaceae bacterium, assembly GCA_049800615.1. Taxonomy (GTDB): domain Bacteria; phylum Acidobacteriota; class Terriglobia; order Terriglobales; family Acidobacteriaceae; genus PALSA-350. The sequence continues at coordinate 15,577 of JBARKD010000851.1, forward strand.
TGTACTGCAGGGCGATCACGCCCTGCAGCGCAGATGTATCCGGATCCATGGTGACAATGCCGCCTTTTACCAGGCGTGGCGAAATGGGGGAACCGGTGCTCATTACAATCTCCTCGTTTGCCGACATGGATGGCTGCCGTAACAGCCTCCCGGTCCTTATGCTCCCGGTCCTTATGCTCCGGCCCTTATGCGCCTGGTGCGTCTCGAACCAGGACGCCGGCGTGGCGCAGAGCGGCGGCAACGAGCAGGACTACGGCTGCTGAAGCCCCTGCGAGAATCGCCCCTACCTCACAGGCGCCGCTGGCAAAGCAGGCAGCCAGCGCGACGAGCGCGGCCGCACCGATCAGCGCGATAACAAATGCTGGAAGCAATTCGCGAAGCCGCCGCATGGCATCTTCTGGGGAGGTTTTCTTCTCCGGCGCTTCCGCAGGGACTTCCACGGGCGTTTTTTCTTTGGCTCCCAGGCAGCAGCAGCCAATCTTCATGGAGGGCCACTGACACGTCCCGCTCTTGCCATAGCCGCAAGGTCTGCCTTTGGGGCACTCCCGAACGGTTTTGTACTGACCGCAGATGTCAGGGTTGACGCACTGGCGCGCTACGTACAATCTGGCGCTGCGCTGAATGCGCGTCGAGGATCGCTTTGGGAACGGGAAGCCGAGCGCCCCGCCAGTCTTCTCCCGCGCCTGTACGTGAGGAGCGGCGTGGAGAACCTGATGGGCGGCACGCGCAGCGTCGTGTTCGAAACTATCGCCGGCAGCGCCGACTTTGAGAGTCGATTTTCCCGGAGACGAGCCTCCGCCATCCTGTTGAATCACGTGGCTCAGCTCGTGAGCCAGGAGTTCGTGACCCTGGCGGGAGGACGGCGCATAGCGGGACTCGCCGAAGACAATGTCATGGCCGACGGTGTAGGCCACAGCATGAACGGCGCTGGCGGAGGCTGCAGCCTCGGGGCCCGTATGGATGCGGACCTTGCCAAAGTCATGACCGAAGCGAGGCTCAAAGAAGGAACGCGTCTTCGCATCGAGGGACCGCCCGGGTGAGTTCAGGACATCGTGAACAATCGGCGGAACAGCGGATAAATCCCCGGAGGTCCGGCGTTGCAAAGTTTCCCTCTGCGCGCAATCAGTGCATTCGCCTTCCGATCCTCCGCCGCAGGAGCATTTGCGCTGCAGGGGAGCAGCGATGCTCATGCGCGAGAGAGACCACGCGGGAGCGGCGCCTTTTTGCGACACGACCGCATCCACAGCGCGGTCGGCTTCGCGTTCGAAGGCGTCGCCGGGAGTATTGATTTTCAGGCAGGATGACCCCTTCGAACTCGCGCTCTCGCGCCCCAATGGGATCGACTCCGCTCTTTTCGCCAACAACGCGTAGCTCATCGTTTCAGACCCCCTTTGATCAAGCACGGCGAAATGCGTGAACCAATTGCCATCGATCGCCCTCAGGTACCGGGAACTCGAACGCCGGGAAGTCCCGGTCCTGACTCGCACGGTCAATCTTTTTCCTTCTTTTTGGGTCCGATATCGTAATCAAGCCCTATGAATCCTCCAACAGTCCAGACTCTGGATGGGGATTCTTCTCCGGCGCCGGGAATATCGACGCCCCTCTCGAAGCTCAAGCCACCGTAGGCGCCGATCTTCAGCCCTTTGAAATCAGGGCTGATGCGGGCAAATGGGGTAAATTGAAGTTTTATTTGGCCGCCGCCGGTGAAAGGAAAATGAGTGAAGCCCCTGGCCCAGCCATCGGGTAGTCCAAACACTCCAACCAGATCGGCCTCGATCACGTCCTTCAGGATCGTGTATTTCAGCAGATTTGTCTGAAATGTAACTGCAGGGTTTTGTCCGCAATTAGGATCGCCGAAATTAATGTCGAGCTCCGGCTCGTTCCCTAGCTCCAGGACATCTTTCTTGATCCGAATGCCGTCGTTCCATTTCAGTCCGAGCTGATAGATGCCATGATCGCAAAGAAATGGCGACTTCTGCGGAGACGTAGGTGGTTTAGGAGATTTCCAGTCGTTCTTCAGATCGAACTCAAATGTCAAACTGAGGACCCTGTCTGCAGAGTCGGAAGGTGCTGCCTTTGGCTGTTCTGTCGGAGCGGGAGAGGGGGCAACAGGTGCAGGGGGCTTGGCGCCTCCAGCCGGTTTCGTGTTGATTGTCGCTTTGTCACCGTCGCTCTTACCTTTGACTTCAATGCTTGTTGGGCCTTGAACCGGCTGCTCCGCCGGTGCCTGGCCTTGAGATGGTGCGACACTGACCCTGCTGATTTCAACCCGGCGGTTGGGGCCTGGGTCTTTTTGAGACGCGGAGAATTGATCGGTTTCGCCATGGGAGAACGTGATGACGCGGCTCCGCGGCACGCCCAGTCTCACAAACTCTGCCTGAACCATTTCCGCTCGGTTGCATGAGTAGCGCCAGTTGGCTTTTTGTTGGTTTGCAGAATCGTTTGCACTATCTGGACTGGCATATCCGTCGACGGCGATAAAGTCTTTTGAGCCGCCTGCGACCCACAGTTTGTAGTACTCGGCGATTTGTTTCTTTTGCGGCGTAATGAGACCAGTAATCTTGACGTCTGTAAGTACTGCTTCCGCACCACTGCCCGGGCTCGGGTCGGTAACACAGGTCAATCCCGGGGGAATCGCACTCTTGTCGGCTGTGAGGCGCAGGAGACGGGTTGCCGTCCGGAGATCGCCGTCAGACTGTTGAATTGTGTGTGCGAGCTCATGAGCCAGCAGCCTGTTTCCGGCGAAGCCCTGCGTCGAGTGCGAGCCGGGTCCCAGAACGATGTGCTGTCCCACCGTGTAAGCAAGCGCATTGACAGCCTGTGCGGATTCGCTTTCGCGGGCGCCACGGTGCACGCGGACATCGCTGAAGTCGTGACCGAAGCGCCGCTCGAAGAAGTGGCGCGTGCTTCTGTCGAGCGGCTGGCCCGGCGACCTCAAAACGTTGTGCACGATTTGAGGCGCAGTCTGAGACCCGTCGCAGCCGGACGCTTTTCGTTGCAGCGTCGGCTCTTTTTTCTCCTTACATTCGGCGCATTCACCATCGGAGCCGGCAGAGCCTCCGCACGAGCACTTTCTTTGCAGCAGAGTTCCGATGCTGATCCCTGAAAACGACCAAGTCGGCGCCGTCGCTCCCGTCATAGCTTCCTGCGCTATGCGATCGGCTTCACACTCGAAGGCGTCGCCGGGCTGGCTGATCTTCAGTCCACCCGCGGAAACACGCGTTTGGCCGGCCGCTTTAGCATCGGCTTTTCTTGCCAGCAGAGCGCGGCTCATGGTCCCAGCCTCCTTCCGATGGCGCGGGCAAGGCTCGTGCCGAATTGCCGGCTGCCGGATTTTCCCGGCGTGAGCGGCATTTTTCCCAGCCGCACCACTGGGGTGCGTCGCGAGCCCGTTAGGGCGGCCCGCGCCATGGGACTGGCCAGCACGCGCGACAACTCGTCCTTCAGTCCAGCGACAAGCGCCGCTCGCTGGGCGGGATCGAAGCCCGCGAGCGCCACGCGGTCGATGGTGACGCGAATGTTGCTCATACCCACCCCCGAAGTTCCGCATCGGAGAGCGGGCGTTCGATCTTTTGCGACTCGAGGCGCGCCGCTTCCAGCAGATGCGGCATGGCGACCGGCTTCCTGGCTTCGGCGGCAAGAAACGCCGCGTTCAGTGCGATATTGCGTATGTTGCCGCCGGCGACATTGAGCTGCGAGAGCAGCGCCGAATCCAGTCCTTCGGTCGGCGTTCCCGCGGGAAAGACGCGGGCCCAAATCGCCTTTCGCTGCGTCGAGTCGGGGAATGGAAAATTCACCGTGTAGCGCAGTCGGCGCTGGAAGGAGCGATCGAGCGAACTCTTCATGTTGGTGGTCAGGATCGCGAGACCCTGGTAGGCTTCCATGCGCTGCAGCAGGTACCCGACCTCGATGTTCGCGTAGCGATCGTTGCTGTCTTTCACCTCGCCGCGCTTGCCGAAGAGCGCATCCGCCTCGTCAAACAGCAGCAGCACGCCGCCTTCCTCCGCGGCGTCAAAAACCTGGCGTAGATTCTTCTCCGTCTCGCCGATGTACTTGCTCACCACGGCGGAAAGATCAATGCGGTAGAGGTCGAGACCGAGATCCTTCGCCAGCACCTCCGCGGCCAACGTTTTCCCGGTGCCGCTTTCGCCGGCGAAGAGCGCGCTCACGCCGAGCCCGCGGCGTCCCTGCGCGGAGAATCCCCACGTCTCGTAAACCGTCATGCGCTGGCGCACCTGCGAAGCCAGCTGGCGCAGCATGCGCATCTGCATTTCGGGGAGAACGAGGTCGGCCCATCCGGCGATGGGAGTGATGCGCTGCGCCAGGTCCTCGAGGCGCGGCCGGGACAGATCGCGGCAGGCATTCCACAGGCGTTCGGAAATGCCGGCCCCTGTATCAGCCGCATCGCCGGATGCCGCTAGGGCTGCGGTGCGGAAGATCGTCTTCGCGCTGAAGCGGAACTGCTCGGCCAGATTGTCCAGCATGCCGTTGGACGAAGATGCTGGAGTTCCGGACGTCGATGACCCGAGCGCACGCTCCCAGAGGACTTTTTGTTCCGCCGGCAACGGCTTGCTGATGGCGTAGCGAAGGCATTCGCGGCTCAGTCGAAGGTTGTCGCGGCTGGCAAGCACCACCCAGCCAGGCAGATGCTCTGCGGCATACCGCGCAGCGGGAAGGAGACTCGCTGCCCCGCATTGCAGTAGCAGCATGCTGTGCAGTAGACGGGCTTCGCGCGTCCACAGCACCACGAACCGGTCCAATTCCGCTCCCGGCGCGGGAAGATCCTCGGCACGCAGCGTGTACAACTGATTCCCTGTTTGCTCTGCTGCCAGCACAGCCACGTCTTCCTGGCCCTGCGGATCGTCGCCCGAGAATTGCAATAGACGAGGTTGCGAATCGGAGAGCAGGTGTTGCGCCACCTGCGCCGCGATCGGCCGATGCTCGTCGGCAATCCAGGTGGGGTATGGACTGGGCTGCAGCAGGGGCTCCAATGCCGGATCGATTAAATTCACGCCAGCCAGATAGTGGAGGATGCGCTCATCGATGCGCAGAGGCGAGGAGGTGAGACTTGCACCGGGTTCTTTCTCGATGAGGCGATAGCGGCGCAGCGGCCGCGCCGGGGTCAGCGCGCTCCAGTGCGGCTGAGGCATGGTGGCCATCGCCAAGCCGAAAGTCACCGCGGGGCGGGCAACCATCCCCGTACCGTTACCGCACAGCCCGGCCAGTTGGGAATCCATTTCGACGCCGGCGCACAGCAAAAGAATCTCGCGCTCGAAGGCGGTCAGGTCAAAGAGATCGCAGAGCTGGTCGATTGCCGGTGGAGAAGACATCATCTGCCGAACTTCGGCTATGGTCTCCTCGGAGCGGGCCAGCGGCTTCGCTTCCAGGCGTGCGCGCAGGCGGGCGAACTCCGCGACCAGGTAGCGCTGGTTCGCGTCGATCCAGGAGAGCCCGTCCGAAAGTTGGATGGTTTCCTTCATGGCACCGTCAACGTGGGTCCGGTAATGGCCGGAGGTGAAGTCGTGAAGGTGACCGGGCCGATGACTCCATCGACCTGCAGCAGAGCGATGTAGCTGTTCGCTGTAAGAGCCGGCGAAAACAGGAAGGTGATCGGACCGCCGGCGGTCGTGAACGGCAGGGCAGGCGCGGAGTTGCTGCCGAGCAGCAGTGCCACCCTCTGATTGGTCTTCACCTGCGGATCTGTGCTCAGCGTCACCTCGGTTTGCGAAGCGCTGTTGGTGATCGCGGGCGCCGGGCTCGGCGCAATGGCGGCGGCGATGGGCATGGGAACGCTGTTCGAGCTTTGCAGGATGTTCCCGCCGGCGCCGGTGGCAACGGCCGTGAGCGTGCAGGGACCGACGGGAAGATGAGCCGGGTCTTCCGGAACCTTAAAGGTGATGGATGTGGCGGCGACCGTTCCCGGCGTGATGAAATAGCGCACCTGCTGCGCAGGGTACGTCAGCAGCAGGTTGTTAATGCTGCCCAGCGCCTGGCCGGTGATGGTGACGGAGTCGCCCGGAGCGGCCGCGAGGCCGGTGGGCGCATTGATCAACATGGCCTGCGGCAGCGATGGCTGCACCGTCACCACCGGGCTGATCACCGGGAGCACACCGGTGGTGGGTTGTGGCGACTCAATCAGCACCACTGAAACCTGAAATGGAAAGCTGAGCCGATAGTCGGCCTTGAGCGCCGTCCACAGCCATGCCAGCTCCTCGCGTCCAAGAGTGGCGGGCGTGACCTTGATCATTTCAAATTGCGACGACAAATTCGAACCGCTCAGCACCTGATAGAGCGGGTTCGTGGAGGGAATGTTCTGAAGGGCGGTGACAATGTCGCTGCGCGCGATCGTCGGATACTGATGCAGCAGCATGATCGCGTAGCCCAGGATCGCTTCGGCTTCGGTATCGGCATTCGAGTAGGCCGTGAGCAGATAGTGAAGGTCGAGGGCCAGCGGCGGATTCTTCAGGCGCGTAGCGCCGTCCGGACCGAGCGAGGACAGGCCGACATTGCGCCATGCTGGATTGGGCGTTACCTGGTGCAGAAAAAGGTTGAGCTGACGCTGCACGTCGTTATTGCCGGCGGGGACGTCCGCAATCAGATCGGGAGCGATGGCCGTGACGTTGACACCGCCCAACCCGGTGCTGGGCGCGTTGACCACCTGCGAGAGCAGATACTGCAGCACTCCGGTTACGGCCGCCAGTGCAAGAGGGCTGCTCATCGGTTGTCTCCGCGCCGTCGCTTCAGGTATTCGGCGAGGTTGAGGGATTTGCGCTCCGGCGTCGCCGCGGCCAGCGACGGCGCAGGCGGCACGGCAGTCACCGCCGTCACTTCTACGCGCCCAATGTGAATTTGAATCTCATCCGGTTTTTGCCCATCGTCCCCGGATTGCGCGGATCGTGCGGAGGGTCGGGGGCCGCCCGCGTGCGGACGGAATGGGCCTGGCGACGGAACCGGCGCTCGCTGCTGGGCCACCTGGGTCGTTGCCCGCGCCGACGGATCAGCCGCATCGCGTTCCTTGCCCCATGAAGGTACGAGCGGCGTCTCCACAAGCTCGGTAATCTCAATGCCCTCTGAGGCTGCCGATTTGGTCTGCCCCGGCTCATGCATCGATCGCGGGACGCTTTCGGGATCAGGATCCGGATTGCGCCCCATCGACCCCACCCGCGGCTCATGTGTTTGAGAATCGCCGACCGATCGCGCGGCACGAACCGGCGTC
>JBARKD010000852.1:0-16233 GCA_049800615.1 Acidobacteriaceae bacterium
CCACAACCCTATGCTGTACCAGGAAGGATGGGGCGTGGGTAAAATCAAGCACTCGCTGACCTATAGCGGGGGCCTCAGCCGTTCTTACAGCCGGACCTATGCTCCCGCGCGCCACTTCGGTTTTTACGGTTTCAGCCCCTATACGCAACCGCGTTTGATCGCTGTCGCAGAGGGTATTCCGTTCATTGCTCTTACCAATTACGACGTGGAGCGGCTCTACCAGCTCAAAGGCGAGATCGTTTCCCGTGGCGTGAAGGCGATCACCGGGTTCGACATGCCGGTTTTTCCCAAACGGCGCTTTCAGCACGGCGCGGTTTCCCAGGCAGCGCTTCATGCCCGCCTGCCGTTTAGGGAGGCCGATTACCGGCGCAAGTTCCTCTCCCTGTATTCATGAGCACAAATGTTGATACCTGGGTATTGAGCCGCCGTCCGCCGCGCGAGAGACTGGACCCTTATCTCCCCTATGGGTATTTTGTCGAGCAGGAATGCGCGGCCGGAGGGGAGATCCTGCCGGTAGCCACCGTATTCGTTACCAATCGAGAATGCCCGTTTCGTTGCGTGATGTGCGACCTGTGGCGCAACACCCTGACCGAAACCGTTCCTGTCGGCGCGATCCCGCGTCAGATCGACCACGCTCTCGAGCAGCTTCCCGCGGCGCGCCATCTCAAGCTCTATAACAGCGGCAGTTTTTTTGACGCCAGGGCCATTCCGCCCGAAGATCATGGCGCCATTGCCGACCGTGCCAATCGCTTCGAAAGGCTGATCGTCGAGAATCATCCCGCCCTGGTGAGCGAGACCAACCTGCATTTTCGCGATCGGCTGCGTGGGCAGCTGGAGGTCGCGATGGGGCTGGAGACGGCCCACCCCGAGGTTCTTGCGCGCCTGAATAAGCGCATGACGCTGGAGCAATTTTCGCGTGCCGCGCACTTTCTCTCCCGTAACGGGATCGATGTCCGCGTATTTATCCTGGTACAGCCGCCCTATATGCCTGCACCCGAGGCTCTCACCTGGGCCAGGCACTCTTTGGATTTCGCGATGGAATGCGGCGCGGCCGCCGCAGTGCTGATCCCGACACGCGCGGGAAATGGCGCAATGGAGGAGCTGGCGGCTCGCGGGGACTTTACACCCCCTCCTCTTAGCGTTCTGGAAGCGGCCATGGAATATGGCTTGACCCTCAAAGCCGGTAGAGTTTTTGCCGATCTTTGGGAGTTGCAAGGGTCGAGCGCTGTGCTATCCCACCCTGCGCAGAAAACCCTTAGACACCAGGGGTGTGAGAGCTGTCGTGCGCCCCGCGTGGCTCGCCTGCAACACATGAACCTTACGCAAATTGTGCTGGAGAGGATTCGCTGTGACCGGTGCGGCGGCGCAAGTTGACCTGGTAATTACCGGGGCCGGCTTTGGCGGCAGCCTGATGGCGATGATTGCCCATCAGCTTGGTCTATCTGTCGTGTTGCTGGAGCAGGGCAGGCATCCCCGTATGGTGATTGGTGAGTCCACTACGCCCATCAGCAATTTGCTGTTGGAGAGACTCAGCAGGACGTATGATCTGCCACGCCTTGCACCGCTGGCCAAGTGGGGTAGCTGGCAGCGCGCTCATCCGCAAATCGGCTGCGGCTTGAAGCGCGGATTCACCTTTTTCCACCAGGACGGTGGGCAACTGTTGGTGGCGGCGAGCCCACATGATGCCATCGCCGACACGCATTGGTTTCGCGCGGATGTCGATTCCTTTCTGGCCGCCGAGGCGCGGAGCCTTGGCGTCCAATACCATGATTGTGCGCGGATCGAGTCACTGGAGATTGCCGAAGACGGCGTTGCCCTTGCAGGCAACGCGAGTGATGGGCCGTTCCGCCTGCGGGCTGGATTTCTGATTGATGCGACAGGGCCGCGCGGGCTGCTGCATCGCAGGTTGCAGCTTGAAGAGGCTCCGCTGCCCGGGCTCCCTGCAACCGAAGCGCTCTATAGCCATTTCACGGGCGTTGCCCGCACACAGGGCGGCGATGAGGAAGATCCGTATCCCGTCGATGACGCGGCCGTGCACCACGTGTTTGCCGGCGGATGGGCTTGGGTCCTGCGCTTCGCGAATGGTGTCACCAGCGCCGGGGTAGCGGTGACACGGCAGACTGCTCGCGAGCTTGCGCTGAGCGAAGGCCAAGCCGCGTGGCAGCGGGTTCTCGATCGGCTGCCAAAGTTGCGTGAGCAATTCAGGTGGGCAGTGCCGTGCCGGCCCTTTCGCCACATGCCTTGCGTCAGCTTTCGCACCCGCACGATTGCCGGGCGGCAGTGGGCGATGTTGCCCTCCGCGGCGGGATTTATTGATCCACTCCTCTCGACTGGGTTTCCCCTTACGCTGCTGGGAATCGAGAGGCTGGCGCATGTTATCAGTGACGGTTACGAAGTGCAGCGATATGCCGACGAGACCGAACGTGACTTGCTGGCGGCCAACCGGCTGATTGGTGCGCTGTATGCGACCATGGAAAACTTCGACGCCTTTACCGCGGTGTCGCTCCTTTATTTTGCGGCCGTAAGTTTTGCCGAGACTGCGCAGCGGTTGGAGAGGCCGGAACTGGCGCCGGGATTTCTTTTGCGCGAGCATCCGCGGTTTGGGCCGGCGGCGCACGCCTTGCTGGGAGAGGCCTGGCGGTTAAACGGACCTGCCGATGCGCGGGCATTTACTGAAGAGGTCGTCCGCCTGATTGAGCCATTCAATCTGGGTCGCTTTGGCGATCCCGCGTGCCGCAATCGTTATCCAGTGCGCGCCGAGGATTTGCTGGACGCTCGAGCGAAGCTGGGCGCTAGCCGGCAACAGGTGCTTGCCATGCTAAGTACGACGGGATTTGCAGGCACACAAACTGGAGGCGGAATATTCTGACCCGGCTCTAGTCCGAAATGGCCTCAGTTGGGATCTATATAATCGTGCGCGAGCTGAATACACAACCAGGGCGCGACCGGCCGTTGCCGGCCATCGGTCGCCGGATTCCCCCATAAATATTTTATGGGGGCGGGAAATAAAAGATTTGGCCATCTTGGGAAAAATAAGGACTTAGCGGGACTCAGCAAAATTGTCGTCCCGACCGGAGCGTAGCGTAGTGGAGGGATCTGCGGTTTTCTCAACCGCGACGATACAGCCTGATCTACAGTGCGCAGTTCTCCACGCGGACTCTGAAAGGCCAAGGCCCTCACTTTTTCTGAAAATTTATTGCGTGGGCGGAGGCAATTCCCTTCCCTTCTTGCACCGTGAGCGCCTGGTTGGGCGCGATATTCGGGATAACGTCTTTGTGGCCGCTGGGCCATACAACCGTCAGTTGCATTTTTCTGCGCGGATCCGGCTTGCCCAGGCCGAAGGTCACGGGAAATTCGCTTTGCGACAGGTAGCCGGAACCCGTCTTGACCATGCGTAACAGACGAAGATCCTTATCCACCTCGAGAGTCAACTTCGCGCCAATGCCATCGCGGTTGGACCGCGTCCCCACCAGTTTCACCCGCAGCATGTCATTCTGATTGCCGTTTTCATTGCGAAGCAGGCGCGCTGGGCCGTTGGTTTCGGTAATGACAAGGTCCAGGTCGCCGTCGTTATCAAAGTCTCCGTAAGCCGCACCGCGCCCGACAATTGGTTTCTCCAGCGCCGGGCCAAGTTGCGTGGACACATTGTCAAACAGGCCCCGGCCGCGGTTGCGAAACACCAAGGCGGGCTCCGCATATCGCAAATGCGGTTGCGTCACGCTGATATCGTCCGCCACATGGCCATTCACCGCCAATATGTCCAATAAGCCATCGAGATCGTAGTCGAAAAAGAATGTGCTGAAGGTGAGCGACTGCAAAGACCAGCGATCAATGCCCGCGGTATCGGCGGCGGAACTGTACAAACCGGAACCATCGGTTCGATAGAGCGCCATACCCTCGTTCGTGAAGTCGCCAATCACCAGGCCGGGATGACCCGAATTGTCATAGTCTCCGTTGTCTACCCCCATACCCGCGCGCGTCGCACCAGCGTCGCTGTAGGCCACACCGGCCTGGACTCCGACGTCGGTGAACGTGCCGTTGTGGTTATTCCGGTAGAGCTTGTTCGGCTGCGTGTCGTTGGTGACCAGCAGATCCATCCAGCCATCATCGTCGTAATCGAGCAAGGCGATGCCCAGCGACTTGCCGCTGGTATCGTACAAACCAGCATGTTGCGTCACATCTTCAAAGGTTCCGTCGCCTCGATTGTGGTAAAGCCGCGCGCTCTCGCCCTTGTAAATCTGGGGCGTGCAGTACGACTTGTTCTTAGTGTCGAGCGAACAAAACTGGTCCTTGGCTTCCGACCAGTCAACGTAGTGAGCGACAAAGAGGTCCAGCCTGCCATCATTGTCATAATCGAACCACACGGCGCCGCTGGAAAAGCCGGAACCTCCAACTTTCGCCCGCGCGGTCACGTCCGCGAAGCGGCCGTTGCCCAGATTGTGAAAGAGATGGTTCGACCCTAAGGCGGTGATGTAGATATCATCCTTGCCGTCGTTATCGTAGTCCCCCACTGCGCAGCCCATACCGTACATCTCGATTGCCAGGCCTGCCTCCCGAGTGCGGTCGGTGAAGGTTCCATTTCCATTGTTATGGTAGAGAGCGGGATAACTCTTCCCAGAGCCGTGACCGGGCCAATCCTTGGAGTTGATAAACAGGATGTCCTGCCATCCGTCGTTGTCGTAATCCAGAACGCACACGCCGCTACCCATCGTTTCGGGAAGAAACTTCTTGCCGAAAGCTCCGTTGTTATGGCGAAAGGAAATGCCGGATGCGGTGGTGGCATCCACAAAACGGATCGGGCCGGAAGGCCGTTGAGCTGATGCGGTTGCACTCAGCAATATCAGCAGGGAGAGGAAAAAACGCTTAGGCATGCGCGACCAGGAGACGAGTACGGCGCGCGTCCATCCACATCTCCAACAACAGCGCTGTAGGCCCCACCAGGAAGAGCGCGTAGAAAGGCGCATAAACAGCCTGATGCAGGCGGAAAACCATTTCCGCCGCGGCTACCGCGAACGCCACCAGGCACTGGCCGGCTTTCGAACGCACCGTGGTCTTGGGATCGGTAATCATGAAAAAGATGAATAACTGATACATCGGCCCGGTGATGGGAGAGATTTCCGATCGCCATGGATCTCCGGTGATCCAGCTGCGAACCAGGGCGAAGAGAAAGAAGGAAGCAACATAGGTCGCGCAGATGTGGATACGCCGCACACGCCAGATGATGGCCGAGCCAAGTGTCCAGATCACGATCATCGGCCCCACAAAATTGCCCCACTGGATGCTCAGGCCCGCAACCGTCCCGGATGCGAGAACGAACATCGCCACAATTCCAAAGTTGGACGGATTCCAGATATGCCGGCCATGCACCCGGAGCACATACTTGGACATAATGGAAATCAGCGCGCAAAGCGCGTAAGGCCAAAATGCGGGAGAACGCACCAGGATGCCCACGCTGATGCCGGTGATATATGCGCTGGCCAGGTTAGGCCACTTGCCAAAGTAAATCCGGGAAAGTATTAACTCCGCCAGCAGGCTGGTCACGATGGCCAGCAAAGTGCGAGTGTAGCTTTCCAGGATGCCGTAAGAGAGCTGGCCCACCAGCAAAATCAAGGAGATCAGAAGCGGAGAAAGATAGCGATTGGAGGGACTAATGAATCGCTTCCACGCCGCCTCCGGCTTTCCCGGTTGCGCAACGCCAACGCTTTGAATCATTCGGCCTCCGTGACATTGTAGAGCTTTCCCGCGGCCAGGTTCTCAACCGTTTGTATTTTGCCCGAGGGCCAGCGAATGACCGCTTTCTCGATCTGTGCATTCCGGCCCAGGCCGAAATGCAGCCGTCGATCGTTCTGCGCGGCAAACCCGCTTCCTCCTGAAACCTCTTGCACCTGGTGCTGGCCGTTCCAATACAAAGTGACCTGGGCGCCGATCGCACTGCGATTGCTCTTTGTCCCCACGAGTGAAAACTCAATCCACTGGTTTTGCGGGTTCACCGTGTTCTTATAGAGCAGCAAGGGGCCGCGCTGGTTGGCAACGACGACGTCGAGGACACCACGGTTCCATAAGTCCGCCAATGCCACCGAGCGCCCATCGTAAATATCGCTGGCTCCCACAGCCTGGGCCACATCTATGAATTTGCCCGCACCATCGTTCAGCCAGACTTTCTTTTGCTGGTAACCGGACAGGCTGCGGCCGTCGAATGCGGGCCAGTCCGCTGCATCGCCGATGATTTTGCTGTTCCCGCCCGCAACGCGCGAGAAATCGTACCAGTAACTCCGCGTCCGGCTGAGAGAGATATAACCATTCGTGAGATACAGGTCGAGATAGCCATCGTTGTTCAAGTCGCCAAACTGGGCGCCGAAACTCCAGCCCCCCAACTCGACGCCCATGTCGCGAGCCAGGTTTTCGTACTTCAGCGTCGACTCTCCGTCGCCAGGCATCCACAAATTATTGCCCTGGATCAACACTCCGTCCTGAGAGATATTGGAGACATAAATCGCGTATTTGCCTTGGTTCAGGATGTCTCCATACGCGACATTCATGCCGCTTTTGGGAGCGAAGCCCACCCCGGTCGCCTGGCCCGCCTCGTGGAAATGGCCGCCGTCATTGAGAAACAACTCCGATACACCGTAATCGTTGGCAATGAAGAGGTCCGGGTAGCCGGTGCCGCGCAAGTCGGCCGCCGAGGCTGCAAGCGCCCAGCGTGTGCTGCTGATCCCCGCCTTCTCGCTGACCTCCTCAAACCTGCCATTCCCGAGGTTATGAAACAAGAACTTCCTGCCGCCGTTTTTTGCGTACTCAAAACTTTCCGGCATCATGCGCGTGGTATTTAAATGCCACAGATCCAATGTTTCGGAGTAGTAGCCGCCGACAAACAAATCGAGCAAGCCGTCACCGTCGTAGTCAAGCCACACAGCCGTATTGGCGTTAATCCACGGAGGCAGGCCGGCAGCCTCGGTTACGCGGGTGAAGCCGTGGCCTTGGTCGTTGTGGAACAACTCCGGTCTGCCCCACTTGATAAGGAAGAGATCTTCGTAACCGTCGTTGTCATAATCTCCCCAAACCCCTCCCATGGAAACACCCGTGCCCGCCTGGTTGATATCCGCCAGCCCCATCTGCTCGGCCACATCCTGAAAAGTACCGTCGTGGAGATTGCGGTACAGATGGTTCTGGCTGCCAATTGCGCTGTTGGTAGCGTAGATGTCGGGCCATCCGTCACGGTCGAAGTCAACCACGGAGACCGAAGCGCCCATCGACGCAACCTCGGGCATAATGCCTTCGAGTTTGGCGTCCAGTGTCGGCGCCTGGTGGGTGAATTGAATGCCGGACTGCTGTGAAACCTCCTGCAGGTGAAAGCCGTATCTCGCGAGTGCCTGGCTCTCATCCAATTTGGCCTGGGCTTCCTCGCGCGCGGCAGAAACTCGCTTGATCACCAGAGGGATCGCCAGCAAGCCAAAGAAGAAGATGGCCAGGATGATTCTGGTGGTAGGGCTGGCCTTCATTGCTCAGCAACCCTCCTCAGTTCTTCATCAACCGGGTCGGGGGTCACATAGCGCGTTTGATAGTTTTGCCAATCCTGCGGGTGATGGCGGTAGACCCACTCGTCTTCCAGAATGCCTGGCGGCCGGTTGTATTCCGCCTGGGCGTGGTAGGGCAACGGCTCGACGGTGCGGGAGTAGACGGTGTTATAGTCTCCGTCTTTAATCCAGCCATCACCGGCAATTACATAGTCGCGGACCCAACCGTCGGGAGGCGGTGGCTGCTCCGGAAAATGTAACGCGATCTCGTCGCCGGCATTCATGATCACGTAGCGGTCGTCGATGGAGGCAAGCAATTCGCGGACATCGCCGTAACGCGTGTAGTAGCCCTCGAGATCCCGCCAGATCTGCTTGCTGGAGGCAATACGGCTATAGTCGGGAATCTCCGGGGAAGAAGGGTTGGCCTGCCGCACCACGGAATACCCGCGGTAGTGCAGGTCCGCCAACGAGGGATCCAGTCGCGTGATCCTGAGCTTGCTATCGGGAAGACCCTGGGCCCACTCGATGGAATCCCAATACACTTCGAGATTCGTGCGCAGACGCAACTTGCGCGGAGTACCAGGCAAGAAGACCTTCTCCAGATTGATCAGGCAAGTCTTCTTGCGGCCTGCCGGAAAGCCCAGATTGCCCTTGGCTGTCCGCCAGCCGCCGTGTCCATCGGGGACTTCCAGGCTCAGCGACTGAGCCTTTTCATGATGTCCCTGGCTTATAGCCACGTTCACGGAAGAATCGGTGGGATGCACCCATCCCTTGGCAATGAGCCACAGAGGTCCGGCAGCCGGTACGCCGTTTCCCAGGTCAACCTCGACATAATGATCGCGCGTCAAGCCCTGGTACTGTCCTCGTCCGAAGGTATCGAGGTATACGCCGTCGAGCTTACTTACGATGCCCGTGACGTCCTCGCCCCGATCATCGATCGCCGAGGCAATGGGATGAGGAGGCGCTACCGTGGTGATGGCCAGCTTGACCGAAGGAACGGCAAATCGCTCATCGGTATAAATCTCAGTGCCCGCCGGATGATCGACCACCATCAGTTTCAGATAGTCATAATAATAGGTCTCCCAAAGCTCTCCGGTGAGCCTTAGATCGTAGTAGCCATTGCGCGGCGCCAACTGGTCGCGGGCAATCTTGTACCACTCTTCGGTGGCGGCAATTTTGGCCGAGCCCACAGAGTCAATTTGCAGGCCGAGCGCGGAGCCCCAGGGCACTGCGTCCTTTACGAAGCTGATCTGCTTGCCATTCCAGGCGAACAGGAAAGGGCAGGAGCCTTTGAGGCGCTGTTCGGTGAGCACCTCCTGATCGGCCTGTAAAGCAAACTCGGCGTTCTGCATGCCGTTGGGCCACTGGATGGTGACGACGTCCGTGCCCGTCTGTTCGCCCAGGCCGAAATGCAGCTGGGGTGAGGTAATGGGCTGCTTTTGTACCAGGAGGCCGGCGCGCAGTTCCATCTCCCCGCCGATGCCGAAGGAATTGATGCGCTGATCGCCGGTGGCGGCTCGGGCACGGGGCCGAAGTATCTGCCACTGATACTTTTTGCTTCCATGATTGAGGGCTTCCTGCACCTGGCCCTCCGCTGAGAGACCGAGGAGGTCGAGCCTTCCATCATGGTTCAGATCCACCACATCGAAGACCCGCGCGGAGCCAACGGGCGCCGGCTGCAAGGTGAATTTCCGCGCTCCGCTTCCCAGCCACAACCGCGCACCTGCGGGAGCGCCGCCCTCAGCGGCCACCGGTGCGAGCAGCAGATCCGTCACTCCATTGTTGTCCAGGTCCGCGGCGTACAGGCGCACCGGGCCGGCGGAGGGTGGAGCACTGCTCAACTGGGCCACGTTCCACCCTGCGCTGGTCTGCGTGATCGCGACCAGGGCGCCGCTTTCCTCAACGGCCACCAGCGCCAGCGTTCCGTCACTGTTGACATCTGCAACCGTGATTGCTTTCACCTGGCCGATGCCCGCGGGCAGAGGCATCTCCTGAAACACGCCGCCCCTCTGGTTATGGAAGAAGTGGAGGACGCCCGCGCCGCCGGCAGCGTGGTCGATCATGGCCGCGTCCGGATTGCCGTCCCCGTCCAGGTCGACCCACGCCAGGCCGCTGACACCCGAGATCCCCGCGAAGGGATGGATTGCCTTAAAGGAGCCATCTCCGTTATTCCTCAAGACCACCGGCGGACCGTCCGTGGCGAGAAGGATATCCATATCGCCGTCGGCCTCGATGTCGATGGCCCAGGCGCCCGAGTAGGAGGCGTTCAGCACGGCGTACGGTAACTTTGTCTGCGCGGTCACATCGCTGAACGAGGTTGGGCTTTCCTGGCGGAAGAAGCGCACGCCGCGTTCCCCGGCAAGCACCAGGTCGGTCTTGAAGTCGTAGTTAAAGTCAACCGGCAGAATGGACTCCGGCTGCAGCGGTGCTGATCCGCCCGGGAAAGAAAACTCGGCCCCGGTGGCCAGCTTGACGCTGTGACTGTCCGCGACCGCGACGACAGGTGCTCCTTCCCCGCTCAGGGAGATCGCCCCCACCCAGCTCGCGTTCCCGAGAGCCAGCGGGGCAACGGGGAAATTGATGGCGGTGTCCGCAGGCGGCGGAGTGAACGCAGGCGAAGGCAAGATGAGGAAATGGGTAAAAGGCGTGGCCTCGTTTCCCGCGGTGGGTTGAATGATATTCAGGCTTTGCCGGAAGTTGGGCAATCGCATGAGCGAGTTGCGTAGAAAGGCGATGCGGATGGCAGCCCCGCGCGGATCGGGACTGGAGGCCGCTGCCTGCAACGCGGCCCATTGTGTTTGCACTTCCGCGGGCCAACTGGTTGCATGGGCGGTGAGGCGGGAGACCACCGAGTGGAGAGTTTGCGCATCTCCCCGCTTTGCCGCCGCCCTGCCGAGCTCGAGCAAGGCTGCTACATTGTCCGGCTGCGTCGCGAGAATTTTTTCCAGCAACTGCTGAAACTCTGCCTCTCCGTTGACGTCGCCCTGCCGCTCCACTTCCTGCGCCAGCAAATACATGGCACGCAGATTGTCGGGATTCAATTTGACTGCCTGCCGCAGCTCGACGATGGCCTGCGCCGGGTTACCGCGCTTGCTCTCCAATACACCCGTCAAATAGTAGATCTGGCCGTTTTGCGGAAACAGTTGTTGGGCTTGCCCCAGGCGTTGCGCCGCTACCTCGAAGTTTCCTTGACGCAAGGCGAGCAAGCCCCAATTCGCCCAACCTGCCGGCTCTCCCGGGGCCAGTTGTGTCGCCCGCTGGAGCGTACTGTCAGCACGCACATCGTCTCCTACCTGCAGTGCCGCCAGGCCCACATAGAATGCCTTCACTTCTTCCCGGTACACGGCGGATCCAGGCTTCGGCAGCCGGGACGAATGGCATCCCCCGGCCAACAGCGCGAGCGCGCCGGCCAAACTCCGCACCCAGTTCCCTCTCCACGAGCAGTTCATTCCACGCTAGCTTACGTCACCGGCGAACCCACGAGGCTAATGGAGCACCCGGCCGTTTGTCATCGGGAGGCGGTTGGAGAATCATCTCCACCCTTTGGACGATCCCGGATGAGTTAAAATGAGCAAGCAAAATCATGAACTTGGCTATATGAACGAACGTGCACTCCGGCAATTGGCGCATGTTCCGCGGTTAGCCATCCAGGCTTCCAGCAGCGAAACCGCCCGCGACACCAACCGAGCCATCATCCTGGAATTGATTCGCCTTGCCCGGGCTATCTCGCGCGCCGACCTGGCTCGCCTGTCCGGGCTGCAAAAAAGCACGGTTTCCGCCATCGTGGAAGAACTGCTGGAGAGCCGTTGGATCTGCGAGGGAGAGATTGGCTTCAGCAAACATGGCCGCAAGCCGCTGATGCTGGGAGTCAACGATGACCTGGGAGTCGTAACCCTGGACGTTCATCCCGGCAATGCAATCGTTGCCATTTCAGACTTCAGCGGCAGATTCCTGGCCCAGGAAAACGTCCCCATATCCCCTGAGCCCGAGCAATCGATTGCGCAGTTGTTAGCGGCCATTCAACGCGTCTCCCGGGCGGAACCGACGAAAGCGATTCAGGGCGTGGGCGTTAGTCTTCCCGGCCGGGTGAATCGCGAGACCGGGCGACTGGCTTTCGCGCCAAACCTGCGTTGGGAAAATTTCGATATTCGCGCGGCGATCGCCAAGGGAACAGGGCTTCCGGTCGAAATTGAAAACGCCGCTAACCTGATCATTCTTGCCGAGCGTTGGTTCGGCAGCCTGTCGGGCGTACAGGATGCCGTCGCCATCAACGTCTCGGAGGGCATTGGCACCGGTATTCTTGCCGGCGGGCATCTGATCTCCGGATGGAACGGCATGGCGGGCGAGTTTGGCCACATGATTGTCGAACCGGGAGGGACCCTCTGCGGATGCGGCAATCGCGGGTGCTGGGAGACAGTTGCTTCGAACCAGGCGGCGCTTCGCCTTTATCGCGAATTGAAGGGAGAAGTTCCCCCCTCGTACACCTACCGTCATCTGTTGGTCGATGGCGAAGAGCAGCGGCCTGAAGCTGTGGCCGCCTTGCGCTCTCAGTTCGCACAGATTGCGCGTGGGCTACAGACGATTCTCTCCGGGCTGTCTCCCGAGGTCGTTTTATTTGCCGGCGACATCGTGGCCGTTTGGCCCTACTTCTCGGGAGTGCTCAACGAAGAGATGGGGAAGACCTACAACCGGAAATTGCCGCAGATCATTACCACTCCGGATTTCGGTATGGCTCGCCTGCGCGGCGCGCTGGCATTGGTTCTGCAGCATCACTTTAGTCCGGGATCTTCGCGCGCTGTACCGCGGCAGATGGCGATGAATGAATCCCCTCGCTGAGGTCGATTCCTTTACCCCTCAAATATTTTTTTTTGCAAGTTGTCGATTTTCCAATTTCCCAATCGATGTGTCATTAGAGCCAAGATTCAGGCTATTTATTGACAGGAGAGTAGATCGAAATGAAATTTCTATGCCTCTATAAATCCGCCAAGCCAGAGGGCACCCCGCCCACGGAACAGGAAATGGCGACGATGGGCAAGCTCATCGAAGATTGGACAAAGTCGGGCAGATTGATCGCGAGCGAAGGCTGCCTGCCGAGCGTTATGGGCGCCCGCATTCGCCTGTCCCAGGGAAACTTCAAGGTGGTCGATGGACCCTTCACGGAATCGAAAGAAGTCGTCGGCGGCTTTGCGTTAATCCGGGCAGCATCCAAGGCCGAGGCGATTGAGCACGTCAAAGAGTTTCTCAAGGTGGCGGGCGATGGTGAAACCGAGCTGCGCCAGGTCTTCGAAATGGAATAAGAGATCGTCAGCGCTGCAACCAACGCAAGAATATTTGCGCAAGAAGATGCCCAGGCTGTCGAATTTACCCACCGTTGTTCGACGTCCTATTAGAGCCGGGACGACGCGCGGCCGAGCCGGAACCACTTGAAGTAAATACAAGGAGAAGAGGAGAACCATGCGATTCATGATGCTGATGATCCCTAAGGGATTTGAAAAAGCCGAACCGGGAACGCTGCCCAGCGCCGAGGCGATAGCCACCATGATGAAGTACAACTATTCCCTGCAAAAGGCAGGCATATTGCTGGCGTTGGACGGTTTGCATCCGCCCTCCATGGGCGCGCGGGTGACTTTTGGCGGAGGCGAAGTGAAGGTGACCGATGGCCCCTTTGCCGAGGCCAAGGAAGTCGTTGGCGGATTTTGGGTGATCCAGGTCAAGTCAAAAGAGGAAGCCGTCGAGTGGGCCAAGCGCTGCCCTGGTGACGACTGCACGATCGAAGTGCGCCAGCTGATGGAGATGGCCGACTTCCCCGCCGACGTCCAGCAGGCCACGGCGGCTACGAAGGCTTTTGAGGAAATGCAGTTAGGAACTACCCGCTAAGCGGCCAACTTGCACCTGCCGGACAGAGATGGTGTGATGGGTGTCTGTGACGGACACCCAGCGCGCTATCGAGGCAATCTGGCGAATCGAGTCGCCCAGGCTCGTCGCCAGTTTGGCGCGGAGAGTGCAGGATGTCGGCGTTGCCGAGGACCTTGCGCAGGACGCGCTGGTGGCCGCGCTGGAGCAGTGGCCGCAGTCCGGAGTTCCACAAAATCCTGGGGCCTGGCTGATGACCACCGCCAAACATCGAGCCATCGACCGCTTCCGCCGCAATGCGCGATTCGAACGAAAGCTCGAGGAGGTTGGCCGCGACCTGGCCGAAAGGGAAATGGCCGTCCCTGACTTGGCAGGCGCGCTTGACGATGAGGTGAACGATGACCTGCTGCGTCTGATCTTCATCTCTTGCCATCCTGTGCTATCCACCGAAGCGCGAGTCGCGCTTACTCTTCGCTTGCTTGGAGGCTTGACAACCAGCGAGATTGCGCGCGCGTTCCTTGTTCCCGAAAGCACGATCGCGCAACGCATCGTGCGCGCCAAGCGAACCCTGAGCGACGCTAAGGTTCCTTTCGAAGTGCCCCGGGCAACGGAGTTGGCGGCTCGCTTGTCATCCGTTTTGGAAGTGATCTATCTGATCTTCAATGAGGGGTACTCAGCCACCTCCGGTGACGACTGGCTACGGCCTGCCTTATGCGAAGACGCGCTTAGGCTGGGACGCGTGTTGGCGGAGTGCGCGTCCGAGGAGCCTGAAGTGCATGGGCTCGTCTCCATGATGGAAATTCAGGCTTCCCGTTCCAGGGCTCGAGTGGGGCCGAACGGCGAGCCTGTCCTGTTGCTGGAACAGAATCGGGGGCAATGGGATCAACTTCTCGTCCGTCGTGGCCTGGCCTCGCTCGAACGGGCAGAGCGGTTGCGCGGGACGCTCGGCCCTTACGTTTTACAGGCTGCGATCGCCGCTTGCCATGCGCGGGCGGTCACTCAGGAAGAGACGGACTGGCAACGGATTGTCGCTCTGTACGATGCCCTGGCGCAATTGACGCCTTCTCCCATAGTTGAGCTCAATCGTGCCGTCGCGGTGATGATGGCTTTTGGACCGCAAGCCGGGCTTGACCTTGTCGATTCGCTGGCAGGCGAACCATCGCTAAAGGGTTATCACTACTTGCCAAGCGTGCGAGGGGATTTTCTAAGCAGACTCGGCCGATTGGAGGAGGCCGGCGCTGAGTTTGAGGCGGCAGCTGCCCTCACCCGCAATAATCGGGAACGCACGCTCCTCCTGGAACGAGCGAGGATGTGCGCAGCCGATGCAGGCATCAGGGAGACAACATAGACAACCTCTCGTCCCGATCCGTCATCCCCTCCGGGAATAATTGGCCAAAACGGTCATCGGGAGAATGTGTGGATCCGCGTTCGACAGAAAGCCAGGCTTTTGGCGAAGCGTATCGCCGAGCGATGCAAAGCGGCAAGTCACGGAACGCGATTTTTAATTTTCTTACCCCTTGGCTGCAACTATTTGAGTGAAACATCACGTCATGTGAAGGGGAGGCAAGTTTGCGTACACGGACTTCGTTTGGCCTTGACGACATTCGGCCGCCTGATCTAACAGTCGAGAAGACTGCAATGGAGGCCAGGAGCGCTACCCCGACCATACTTGTCGTGGATGATGAGCGCCTGATAGCCGACACCATCTCGGAGATCCTGGTGCAGCATGGCTTTGCGGCGTTCAAGGCTTACAGCGGCGAGGAAGGGTTGCGGCTTTCCCAAGCCTTGCGTCCGGAGATCGTGTTGAGCGACGTCCTTATGCCTCGGATGTCTGGAATTGACATGGCCATTCTGATAAAGGAGGCGCTCCCTGCCACACGTATTGTCCTGTTTTCTGGACAGGCAACAACTGCGGAGTTGTTGCGCAAAGCAGCCGCGGCGGGGCATACCTTTGAACTTCTAGCGAAGCCGATCCACCCTGACGAACTGGTTCATAAAATCAAGGAAATGAGATAGGGCAGTTGGCAGGCGCCGGCACGGGGGGAAGTACGCAGCCCTCAAGAACTTCCAGGGCCTGGCTCGCTCCCCGGCTATGCAGGCTAGTCCACCATCAGCATGATTTCAGTTGACTTGATCACCGCAACAACCTCGTCGCCCTCTTTTATTTTCAGATCTTCTACGCTCTGCCGGGTGATGACACTCTCGATGAGGTTCTCCCCAACGCGAACCGTCACTTTTGCGGTGACAGCTCCAAGCACGATCGCCTCTACCTTGCCTCGCAGTTGATTACGCGCCGATATCTTCATGTCTCGAAGTGTAGCGCGCCGCGTGGCGCAGTGTTAGCTTGAGAAGGCATATGCCGGCCGAATGTGAAATTGCCGCCGCACGGTGGCCGCAAGATACAGAGCAGGCGCGTGCGTTGCTGGCTCATTACGGGCAATTCCTGAGTGCCTCTCCTGTGGGGCCGCTGGGGTTTGCCTGATTGGCTATGAAGCGGAAGTGCGTAGTTTGCCAGGTAAGTATGCGGACAAAGAGGCAGACCTGCTTTTGGCGCACTGCAAGGGCGAGGCGGCAGGTTGTGTTGCGGTGACGCAGAGAGTGCTGCAGAACGGCGAACTCGCGGCCGAGATGAAGCGATTGTGGGTTGAGCCAGATTTTCGCGGCTATGGACTGGGGCGGGAATTAGTGAATGCCGCCATCGAATGGGCGCGGTCGCACGGATGCGCCGCGGTGGTGCTTGACACCGTGCATGAGGCCATGCCGGAGGCGGGAGCCCTCTACCTATCGTTCGGTTTCGAGGAGACGCAAAGGTTTAATGACAATCCCATACCCGGAGTGCGTTTTTATATTCTGAGATTCTCTTCCG